>NZ_JAKGAW010000009.1:0-121670 GCF_021532475.1 Pseudoalteromonas sp. APAL1
AATCGCGATGGACGAAGGTTTACGCTTCGCTATCCGTGAAGGTGGCCGTACAGTTGGTGCTGGTGTTGTTGCATCTATCGTTGAGTAATATCAACAGATAGAGCTTCACAGCTTATAAAAAGGTCGCTCTAGGCGGCCTTTTTTAATGCCTGTAGAAAAGCTGAAAGCTTTAAGCTGTATAGAGCGAAAGGTTAATCTGCCGCCTTCAAACTCCCAATGGGCGAAGGTTTACGCTTCGCTCTCCGTGAAGGCTGAAAGCGGGGTGTTCGGGAGTGAAACTCCCGCCGCTTGAAGGCAAAGAGCTCTGCGATGAGCCGGAGGCCGTACAGTTGGTGCTGGTGTTGTTGCATCTATCGTTGAATAATCAACTATAGTGATGCATTAAGCATTGAGAAAAACCCGAGCTTAGTCTCGGGTTTTTTTATGGGTGAAAAAGCTGGAAGCTTTGTGAAGTATAGAGTGAAAGGTTAATCTGCCGCCTTTACTCGCCTGCTGATTTCTTTAACTCATCGAGCATATTCGGGTCACCAATCATTTCATCAATAATGCTTTTTACACTCTCGTTTATAGGGTGCCTATAAATAGTTAAAATTTGCTGCGCCAGTTGTTGGCTATTATCAGCTTGCTCATTTCTTGCTATGAAATATTGCGATAGTATCCCTTGTGCTGCTAAGCGGCGTATATATTCGTTGTCATCGCGTTCGAGTATTTGTGTATATTGTTGAGTTAATCTTGAGTCTAAAATAGGAGATTGTGAAACTAACTCAATCGCTTGAACGCGCAGTTTATTATCTTGGCTATTGGCCGCGATATTTAGCATGCTATTAGCAATATCGTAGTCATATTCTGGCAGCGTTTGCTTGCCAAGCATAAACATATTCATTTGTAATTGAGCCATGGCTTTGAGGCGGTCTTTGTCTGATTGGTATGGATCAATAATTTGCTCACGTAGTTGTTTGTTTAGACTGTCAGCATAATCGGGTTCCGATTTTAATCTCAATTCGTAGTCATCAGGTAGGCTATTATAAAAACCATAAATCGGGTTATTCTGCTCGGCTTTTTCAAGCGCTTGTTGCTCTTTCTCTGCGAGGATTGCGAGTACAGATTCTTTTAGATCTGGGGTGATAGTTTGGTGCGATGCGCTACCTTGCCTGAGCTCGGCAACTTGTTTTTTTAGTGAAATAATACTTTTATTCAACCTTGCTAAGGTTTGCCCATCATCATGCTCAACATCATCAAAATCACTGCTGGCTAAGTTGTATTGTTGCTCTGAGTCGGTCGCTAACTGATTTATTTGTGGCTGCTTGGTTTGAAAAAAGGCGCCGTAGCAAGAGATTACAAGAGCTGCTCCAGCTAAGCAAAGTGATATGTTTCCTTTACTAAATAGCATAGTTAAATCCTTCCTAAAAAAGGTAATTTAACCTTTTCCAATAAAAAATACCAATAGCTATAAAGTAGAAGTTGTAGTCGCCAATAAGCACATAAAAATAAGCGCTTATTGGCGGTAAGAATTAGTGATTAGCTGCGTATTGCTCAGCTTGCTTCCAAACACGAAGCATATTGCCACTTAAAATCTTTTTAATATCTGCATCACTGTAACCGCGATCCATAAGCCCTTGTACTAGGTTCGGGTAGCTCGATACGTCTTTTAAGCCTACAGGTAGTGAATCCCCTACGCCATCGTAGTCAGAACCAATACCAACATAATCAATGCCAATTAGTTCAACTACATGGTCAATGTGATCAAGAACTTGTTCTAGGCTTGCAAATGGAAATGGATTTTTTGCGCGATAAGCTGCATCAAAATCTTTGCTTAGCTTAGTGCCTTCTTTTTTCTTATCTGCTTTCGCTGCTTTGAGCTGGTTATACCAAGAGCCGGCTTGCGATGTAACAAAGCTTGAGCCAAAATTTATTTGAATAACGCCGCCATTCTTTTTTAGGGCTAATAACATGTCGTCATTCATATTACGCTCAAAGCCCGGTGTATATTTACGCAGTGATGAGTGCGAAGCAATCACAGGTACTTTTGAGATTTCCATTACTTGATAAAACGCGTCATCAGAAATATGCGAAACGTCGACAAGCATGCCAATATTGTTCATTTCTTTAACTAGCTCTTTACCAAATGGACTAAGGCCTTTCCATTTACGGCGAAGGTCATATGAAGAGTCAGAAATATGGTTGCTTTGAGAATGAGCTAGCGTGATGTAACGAATACCACGGTCATAAAAATGCTTAAGGTTTTTAATCTCGCCTTCAATCGGTGAGCCGTTTTCCATACCCATTGCAATAGACATTTTGCCTTGCTGAAACTGTGCTTTTACATCGTCTGTTGAGTCGGCAATCGCAAACTTTTCTGGTGCACGCTGTACAACGGCTTCCATACTGTCGATTAACTGATTTGCAAGCTGGTAGCTCTTACCTTTGCCTTCAAATTCAAGATTTGCAGGAATATAAATCGACATAAAAGGCACATTTAAGCCACCTTTTACGGCTCGAGGGTAATCAAAATCGCCATCGCTAGTCGCTTTAGTAACATCTGCCCATTTATCATGAATGCGGTACGGAACGTCGATATGGGTATCAATTAAAATAGTCTCTTTAGTAAGCTTGATAGCTTTTGCTGAGGCTGTTACTTCCTCGGCATGGGCTTGCCCAATTAAGGCAAGCGAAACAGCGGCAAATAAGGAGCTTAGTTTTTTCATTTTAATGGCTCTTTAAGTTAAAAAGCCATTGTGAAGGGTTGCGATAAAAGTTACAAGTTTAGTCGTTGAATGACGCTTGGTACTCGGGATCAGCTTGTAGGGCGATGAACTCTGCTTTTGAAATAATTGTCACAGACTCATGTAACTCAGAAAAGAACACCATGGCTTCTCCCGATTTTAATTGCTGCTGAACTTGGGCTACCTTACTTTCAATGCTGAACTCTTGTTCACCGTAATCAGTGCCTTCACGCAATACATAGCTTTCGATTAAATTGTAAAGGGTTTCTTTATCGAGGCGTTCGTGTGGAATGATCATAACTGCTCTTTTGTTACTAACTGTTGAAAATAGTCAGGTACAACACGCTCAAGCCAGTAAATAGGTTTAAACGGGTTATTGCCACTAATAAAACCAACATGGCCACCTTTTTCGGAGATACGCAGCGTAACATACTCGCTTACATCAGTGCTATTTGGTACAGCTTTAATTGATAGCATTGGGTCATCTTTGGCGTGTACAATAAGTGTAGGCGTAGCAATCGCTTTTAAAAACGGTTTGGCACTTGCTTGCTGATAATAATCTTCAGCATCGGCAAAGCCATGCAGAGGTGCAGTCAGCATGTTGTCGAATTGCCATAAATCATCAATTGCCATCAGCTTTTCTGGTGTTAGGCTAATTTGCTGTTCGATTTGTGGCAGCTTTCTATGCATTGATTTTTTCATACGATCGAGCAAATACTTTTGATAAATTTTACCTAAGCTTTTGCGGATCACTTGGCAAGAGGATGACAAATCAAATGGTGCAGACACAACCGCAGCGCCATTTAAATTTGATTTACTACCTTGCTCACCTAAATACTTTGCCAGTACATTACCGCCCAATGAAAAGCCGACAGCAAATAAAGGACGCTTAGGAAATTTACTTTTCAGATAGTTGATAAAAAAGCGTAAATCTTCGGTCTCACCACTATGATAAGCGCGAGCTAAACGGTTTGCTTCGCGTGAGCAGTTTCGAAAATGCATTAACACCACAGCAAAGCCTTGCTGCTTGAGTTTTTTCATCATGCCTTTGGCATAAAAACTATTAATATTGCCCTCAAGGCCATGCAATACAATGGCTAAAGGAGCCTGTTCGTTGTGAGGCGTTGCCCATGCCAGTTCTAAAAAGTCACCATCAGGCGTGTTAATTGTTGATAAGTCGTAGCGAGTATTATGAAAAGGGCGAAAGAAGCGCGGCATTATGGTTTGTAAATGGCGATTGCGCATCCACCACGCAGGCTTAAACTCAGGTAACATAGCTAACACTTTAAAGACAATACAGGCCGCTATTGTAGCAAGTTTTTGCATTTTTAGAACACTTTAGCAGATTTTGCTTATCTGCTGAAAATAAAAAGCCCCTAAACAATAAATTGGATAGGGGCTTTGTGCGTCGTGCTTAATTCTTACTTAGGAACTTCTGCGTCGTGAACTTTTTTAATAAAGTAACCAACATAGAAAAGGCATAAAACGATAACAACTGCCAATATGCCGAATGACATAAATAAAACTGGGTCGCTAAAAAAATCTCTAAAGAATACGTTCATGGTTGTGCCTCCTAATGTCTATGGGTTAATCATAGGCTGGCTTTGCATACCCTGACATGATCCAGATCAAGCATTTTTCCTGATGTGAAATAAGGCGATTTAATAGTTGATTTGGATCAAGTTTATTAAGGTAGGTTGGTTTGAGCGCAGCGAAACCCAACATAAATAGAAGTGCCGAATTAGAACCGTCCTTACAATTAGGCTTTATCTCGACTCTTTAAACTTTACCCCAGCTAACTCGCTAGCTCGCTACCAACATAAAGCCTTATATTTTTAGTATTTGTGTGCTGAGTGAATATCATGGTATTCGCTGTGTCTATTAGTAATTGTTGTTGTTGTTTTTCGAGTTTTATTTCTGCGCTAAGTAGCTCTTTTCGAATGGTGGGGTAGTCTGAAATTTCGGTTTGAATGGTTTTAAGATAGGCGCGTGTGGCTCGTAGGGGCTTTAAAGCCTGTTGATCAAACTCGGCAATGCACGACTCAAGTTCACTCAGTTGAGAGAGTGTTACAGCCAGCTCTAAAGAATCAAGATAATAGAGCAGCAGGCAAAGGTTAACATTTTTACCTTGCTGGTTTTGATAGCCTAATAGCTTTGCTTGCATGCCATCTTCGCTATAAAGATGGCATGCAAACTGCCAAAATTCCTCGCTATTAAGCGGTTTCATCGGCAAAGGCCTGCTCTTTTTCTTCAAGCTCTTCAAGTGCCATGAGCAGCTCTTCCTCAACGTCATTAAGCTTTGGAGTTAAGCTTGCTTGCTTAGCGAGTAGCTCGGTTAGCTTGGCTTTATTCTCATCACTGTATAAGTCATTATCGGCAAGCGCGCTTTCGATTTCCCCAAGCTCTGTTGAGTACTTATCAAGTTGCTTTTCAAGCTTGTCGATTTGCTTTTTCAACGGCTGCACTGATTTTCTGAATTCGGCTTCTAAGCGTTTTTGCTCTTTGCGGTTAACGCTTGAATGGGCTTTAGGGGCATTGTCTTCGTTGCTTTTAGCTGCTTCTTTGTTGGCGTTGAGTAGCCATTGGTAATAGGCATCAAGGTCATAACCAAATTGCGTTACTTCGCCGTTATCAACGAGATAATACTCATCAGCGGTATTTTTTAACATATGACGGTCATGCGATACAGTAACCATTGCACCTTCAAAACCTTGTAGCGCCATCACTAGGGCATGGCGCATTTCTAAATCTAGGTGGTTAGTTGGCTCATCGAGTAACAGTAGATTTGGCTTTTGATACACTAACATGGCTAACACTAAGCGGGCCTTTTCACCGCCAGAAAACGGTGCAACTGGCTCAAGCGCTTTATCGCCAAAGAATGCAAAACCACCTAAAAAGTCGCGTAATGACTGCTCTGTTGCCTGCGGATTTAAGCGTTGTAAATGTGTTACTGCGCTAGCTTTTAGATCGAGTGACTCCAGCTGATGCTGCGCAAAGTAACCAATGTTTAAGCCCTGATGCTGAAATACTTCTCCAGCTTGTGGTTGTAATTCGCCAGCTAATAATTTGATTAATGTCGATTTACCTGCACCATTTCGGCCAAGCAGCGCAATACGGCTACCCGGAACTAGGTTTAGCTTAATGCTATGCAAAATAGTGGTATCGCCGTAGCCAGCTTTAGCTTGGTCGAGCGTCATTAATGGATTTGGCAGGGCTGTAGGCTCAGCAAACTCAAAATCAAAGGGTGAATCAGCATGGGCTGGGGCCAACTTTTCCATGCGTTCTAAGGCTTTTACTCGGCTTTGTGCCTGCTTAGCCTTACTGGCTTTTGCTTTAAAACGCGTAATAAACTTTTCTAGATGAGCAATTTGTTCTTGCTGCTTTTCGAACATGGCTTGCTGTTGTAATAAACGCTCTGCTTTTTGGCGTTCGAATTGCGAGTAATTGCCTTTATAAACATTTATTTTTTGTGCGTCTATGTGCCAAATTTGGTCAACGACGGCATCTAAGAATTCGCGGTCATGAGAAATCAGTACTAGGGTACCTGTGTAGGCACGTAAGAATCGTTCTAGCCAATAAACAGCATCAAGATCTAAGTGGTTGGTTGGCTCATCCAGCAGTAATAAATCGGCATCACGAATAAGTGCTTGTGCTAAGTTTAAACGCATACGCCAACCACCTGAAAAGGCACTCACCGGGTTGTCTATTTGCTCATTACTAAAACCTAAACCGTGTAATAGTTCACCCGCTTTTGCTTCAATGCTGTAGCCTTGAATATGTTCTAGACCAATATGTGCTTTTGCTTGCGCATCACCATCGTTATTTTGCTCGGCTTCACGGAGTGCGATTCTTAATGTGTAGTACTCAGGGTGACCTTGTAATACGTAATCTATGGCGCTTATTTCAAGGGCTGGTGTTTCTTGTTTAACAGAGGCTATTGACCAATCTTTTGGTATTTGGCATTCACCAGCATCAAGCTGTAACTCAGACTTTAATAGCGCGAACAAGGTTGATTTACCACAACCATTGGCGCCCACAAGGCCAACCTTATGTTCTGGGAATAAGGTTGCAGAGGCACCTTTTAATAAGGCGTTGCCACCTCGTAGTAGCTCGATGTCTGAAATTTGGATCATGAAAGTTTACTTGCACTGCATAGATTAAATTTTGCTTATCATAACACGGATCACATTAGGCTTCGCAATCGTATCAAACAAAGAATTATTAGGCTAAAATAGCCGCCTACATGCCACGGGAGATCATTTATGAGACAAAAGAAACGCTTTATCGCCGGTGCATCATGCCCTGAGTGTAAAGCTATGGATACTATGATGCTATACAAAGAGCACGATGTTGAAAAAGTAGAATGCGTACAGTGTGGCCATAAAATGACGCAACCAGAGAAAGCGGTGCAAGCGTCAACCCGCCAGTTTGAGCAAGTAATTGGTGTATTTAAGCCGGGCGAATAACACCCGGCTTGTAACCCTCACATTAATAGTGTGGCGGAGGCGGCTCTTGCATCTGCGACATCAATGAAGGCTGTTGTGCTTCTTTGATTTTTTCTGCCAGCAACTCAGTCTGGCGTTTCATTTTTGCCAGCTGCTGTTGGTGTGCTTTAAGCTCATCATTCAATATTTCAATTGTTTCATCTTGAAAAGCGACTTTCGCTTCAAGTTCCATTAGACGATTTTCAATTGTGTTCATTCGATTCTCTTAAATTAAAACTTTCAGCAAATCCGCTGGAGCTTTCGGTTAATAACGCTTGGCTGTTATCAGTAAACGCAACATCTAACACCACGGCCGATTTTGGGCGACTTCCCTCACGAGGAATGACCTGCCACGTTTGTAACTTTTTACCTGAGTTTAGCTGCCATAATTCGACGAGTCTATTTGGTGACCCAGTTGCAATTAAACTGCCTTCATCATTAAAGCGAGCTGCGGTAAAAATTTTCTGACGCGCAATATACTGCAGTTTGCTAACAAGATCACCTGTAGTCAGTTGCCATACATTTGCTTGCTTCATACTGTCTGCTGTAAATGCATAACGACCTTGTGGGTCAAGGGCAACTTGCGTGACGCGAGTCGGGTGATTAAAGCGGTGAATGACTTGCCCTGTACGGGTATCCCAAAAGTAGGCCACATAGTCATTAGAGCCACTAATGGCGAAATGGCCGTTAGGGGATAAATCAACAACATTTACTTTTTCTTGGTGACCAAGGAACTCTATACGACGTCCGGTCTCTAAGTTCAGGTATACAACAACACCATCGGCGCGACCATATAAAACACTCTGGCCTTGATTACTAATTGCGATATCTCTGATTGTTGAGGCGTGTATTTTGTAATAACCTGAGTTTTCACCTGTGGCGATGTCCCATACAGCAAAGGTTGATTTTTCTGCGGTAACAGCATGGCTGTTGTCATAGGAAATTGCCACGGTATGAACAAGGCTATCTTGGTTTTGCTGTTGGAACCATTGGTATTTTAATACGTGCTGTTGATTATCCCACAGCGCGACCCCATGGTGTATTGATGAGATTAAGCTGTATTTACCATCGTGCGAAAGTGCAGAGGCAAATGCTCCTTGTGCAGCATGCTCGTAGCGTGCTGTAGATTGCTCATGTTGTTCTGAGCAAGCAACAACCAAGCCAAGGCTCAGTAGATACAAAAAAGTACGAAATATCGACATATTACGGGTATTTCCCCTTAACTCTTAGTGATTGAGAGGTTAGACTAGGTCTCATGGAAGGCCTAGGTTGTTAGTCTAATCACTAGCTTATGCATTTGCATGACGTTTAGTTATTAGACAAGCAGCCTACCACGTAGGTCGTAACTCTTTAACTAGTAATAATACAATAATTGACAACTGCAAAGTGTGTCGGAGATATAAAATGAGAAAGACGATTAAATTGTCATTGATTGCAGCGTCAGTTTTAGCGCTTACAGCCTGTAATCAGGAAGCAAAAAAAGAGCAGCAAGCTGAGGTTAAACTAGAGACTGAAGCACAACAACAAGCATACGGTATTGGTGCATCTGTTGGTAACTTCTTAAACCAAGACCTAGCAGAAAAGAAAGAATTAGGTGTTGAGCTTGATGAAGCGCTACTTAAGCGCGGCTTCGAAGACGCACTTGCAGGTAATGCTAAGCTTGATGATGAAAAAATTCGTGAAGTGTTAACTGCGCTTGATCAAAGCATTCGCACTAAACAACAAGAAAAAGCGAAAGTAGAAGCTGAAAAGAGCAAAGCTGAAGGCGAAAAATTCTTAGCTGAAAACGCGAAGAAAGAAGGCGTTACAGTAACTGAGTCTGGCCTACAGTACGAAGTGATCACACAAGGTGAAGGTGAAAAGCCAGTAGCAACTGACGTTGTTAAAGTACACTACAAAGGTACTTTACTAGACGGCACTGAGTTCGATAGCTCTTACTCACGTAATGAACCAACTACGTTCCCACTTAACCGTGTGATCCCAGGTTGGACTGAAGGTTTACAATTAATGCCAGTTGGCTCTAAGTACAAGTTCACTATTCCATCTGAACTTGCATACGGTGAGCGTGATCTTGGTAAGATCCCTGCTAACTCAACGCTTGTTTTCGAAGTAGAATTACTTGAAATCCAAAGCGATGAAAAAGCAGTACCAGCTGAGTAATATTTAACTCAATAAAAAAGGGCCGAATGGCCCTTTTTTTATGCGCGAATTGGTACTAACTAAATGCCGTTTCTGTCATTTTTAATGTGCCACCATCTGCATCAAGCTCAACCAAAGTGCCAACAGGCAAGATAAATTGGCGCTTAATATGGCCAATCATAGCCCCACGATAAGCAGGAATCCCCAGCGGTTTAATATAGTCTGCAAAAATATCATCTAGGGTTAATGAACCATAACCACGACCTGGCCTACAGTCATTACAATCGCCAAATACAAAGCCTGCAATCTTATCAAGTGCGCCCATAAGTTTTAGTGTGCTCATCATTCTGTCAATTCGATAGGGCGCTTCATCAATATCTTCTAAAAATAAAATTGCGCCGTCAAAATCGGGTAAATAGCTTGATCCCGCAAGTGCGGTCAGTACCGTTAAATTACCTCCAATTAACTGTCCTGTAGCCTTTCCTGAAGTAATTGTTTGGATCAGGTATTGTGTGTTAACGAGCTCATCATCGGCTTTCGGCAAATTTTGAAAATGCATTAGTTTACGCGCTTCGAACATGTCTTTAAATTGCGCGACATGAAACGGATTCCAATCACTCGATGCATTGGGACCATGAAAGCTGATCAGCCCTGCTTTAGAGAGTAACGCGTTATGCAATGCTGTAATATCCGAATAGCCCATCAATGGCTTAGGATTGTTACGGATCATTGCGTAGTCGAGTAAAGGTAAAATACGGGCAGCCCCTGAGCCGCCGCGTAAACACAAAATAGCATCAACATCGTTATCACTAAATAAACTGTTTAAATCGCCGGCTCGCATCGCATCAGTGCCTGCTAAATGCCCTCGTCTTGCCAAAATGTTTGGTGCAAGCTTAGCTTTGTAACCCAGTGCCTCTATAACGCCTTTTGCTAGTATGATATCAGCCTGTTCAGCAGTGGCAGCTGACGGGCTACACACACCAATTGTGCCGCCTTTAGGAAGAGCTTTTGGCTTAATTAATGTTTGGGTACTGCTATTCTGAGCAGCCATTAAGGGAGCGGATGTTAGACTTGCGCCAGCGGCAAGGATTGAAAGTGACTTTAAAAATGACCGTTTGTTCATAGCGAACCTCATGTTTTTATAATATGAGTATCGCATTGAAAGAATTATTTCAAATTTTTGTTACGAAATGGAATAGTTGATTCTTTTGGAGGATGAAGTTTTACCACCAATCAAGCCGTTTTTAGACTTATATGGCGCAAGGTATTTATGGTTGGGTGCAAATTACTAGTACTTTCAGCAGAGAAATGCTTCTCTGCTGTCATCGCAAATTAGCTTGTATGATTCGAATAAAGGTTATCGATTAACTCATCTTCTAATTCAAAGCGTAACTCAAGTGCCTCACCTAATGTAGACAAGTCTTTATCAAACTCATCAAGTAAGTCATCTTTGTCAACTTCAGCATATTTATCATTAAAGTCGAGAGCGACGTCAGTTGTTTCTGAAATACGCGGGTAAAGAGCATTTGCTAGGTTTTGGCTTTCAGGGCCTTTCTCTTTGCAGGCTTTTGCGATGTCGTCATATATTTCAAAGTGACCAGCAGAAAGATAATCCATTAGAATTTGGCAAAAATTCTGAATTTGCAGTTGATCCGGTAGGGCGTGATCTTTCTTCTCGTACGGTGAAAAGCCAGCAATACGACAGAATAACACCAATAATTCTTGGCGCTCTGTTAGCCATTTGTCTATTACAGAGTGACTGCCACCCCATTTTTGTTGAGCTTTTTCCAAACGCGTCAGCATATTTCATCTCCTCGCTGAGTAGGTTTTCCTTTGTATATATAAAAAGGAAATATGACACAAAGATCAACTAAATTCTTAGTGTCTAATTGCAACAGATTGTAAAAGCCATCCTAAGCACGTAATTTTTTACAATGAAATTGCAACGCAACGACACCTGAGGCTAGCTTTTATGCTCTAACAGCAGTGTATGGGAAATAAATCAAAACTACTAGTGTTAATTTTGCATTACTTATCTAATGGGAGAAGGGGGTAATATGCTGATTCTAAAAAGAAAAAACCACCTATAAAGGTGGTTTAATTCTTTTTCTATGACTTGTTAAAACAAGCGTTCTTATTGTTATGGGAAGATTATTGTTCTTCTTGTTATAAGATTTTTATTGTTGTTATTGTTAACGCGGGATAAGTTATACCAAGCTTTTTGGTATGTTGCAAATTTATTAATGAAAAGTTTTAAAATTATTTTATTTTCGCTCAAAAAACGCACTATAGGCTTAGGCTGACCTAAAAAACATGATCTATATCTAGCCATGATTATCTATCCATAGTGAGACGTGTAATATGGTGGTACAATCTGCACAATTTCATTCAGTTCTAGGATTCTATACGCATGAGCGAATTAAAAAACGATCGTTATTTACGTGCACTACAAAAGCAACCTGTTGATGTCACACCGGTATGGATGATGCGCCAAGCTGGCCGTTATTTACCTGAGTACCGCGCTACACGTGCCCAAGCAGGCGACTTTATGAGTTTATGTAAAAATGCTGAACTTGCTTGTGAAGTAACGTTACAGCCATTACGTCGTTATCCGCTCGATGCTGCTATTCTATTCAGTGATATTTTAACTATTCCTGATGCTATGGGCTTAGGTCTTTACTTTGAAACAGGTGAAGGTCCGAAATTTGAACGTCCGATTTCTTCATTAGCAGATGTTAAAAAAATCCCAAATATCGATCCAACTGATGAGCTTGGTTATGTGATGAATGCGGTAAGTACGATTCGTCGCGAATTAAAAGGTGAAGTACCGCTAATTGGCTTCTCTGGTTCACCTTGGACACTTGCCACTTATATGGTTGAAGGTGGCAGCAGCAAAACATTCGGTAAAATCAAAAAAATGGCCTTTGCTGAGCCACAAACACTGCACTTACTACTTGATAAATTAGCTGACTCAGTTATTGACTATTTAAACGCGCAAGTTAAAGCGGGCGCGCAATCGTTAATGGTATTTGACTCATGGGGCGGTGTATTAAGCCCACGTGACTACAATGAATTTTCATTACAGTACATGCACAAGATTGTTGATGGCTTAATTCGCGAACACGATGGTCGTAAAGTGCCAGTGACGTTATTTACTAAAAATGGTGGTCAGTGGATTGAAGCAATTGCAGCAACAGGCTGTGATGCAGTAGGTCTGGACTGGACTATTAACATCGGTGATGCAAAACGTCGTGTTGGCGATAAAGTAGCGCTGCAAGGCAACATGGACCCAGCAATGCTGCATGGCACGCCTGAGCGTATTCGCCAAGAAGTTGCCACTATCCTAGAAGACTTTGGTACAGGCTCTGGCCATGTATTTAATCTAGGTCATGGTATTACACCAGATGTTGATCCAGAAAACGCAGGTGTATTTATTAACGCCGTTCATGAGTTCAGCGGTAAATACCACAAATAAGCAACAGCTAATCGTAAAAAAGCCCGCATTAAGCGGGCTTTTTTATTTATTTAAACAAACGATTTAAACCATTTAATGCGGCTACGCGATAGGCTTCGGCCATGGTCGGGTAGTTGAACGTGGTATTTACAAAGTAATCAATGTTATTGCCGCCGTTCTTTTGTTCCATAATTGCTTGCCCGATATGAACGATTTCAGAGGCACGCTCACCGAAGCAATGCACACCCAGTACTTCTTTGGTATCAACATGGAATAGAATCTTTAAGCTACCTACCTCGGTGCCAGCTATTTGCGCACGCGCTAAATGCTTAAATTGAGCACGGCCTACCTCATAAGGGATTTTTGCTGCAGTTAGCTCTTGCTCTGTTTTACCCACTGAGCTCATTTCAGGAATTGTATAAATACCTGCTGGAATATCAATGATCAGCTTCTCATCGCAATTACCACATGCAATCGCATCGGCAGCAATACGGCCTTGGTCAAATGCTGCACTTGCAAGGCTTGGGTAACCAATTACATCACCTACAGCATAAATATTATCGACTTCTGTTTGGTATGTTTCATTTACTCTAAGCTGGCCACGACCATCCGCTTTTAGGCCCACAGCCTCAAGGTTTAACGTATCTGTATTACCAGTACGACCATTAGCAAATAAAATACAGTCAGCTTTTACTCGCTTGCCTGATTTTAAGTGCATCACCACACAATCATCACGGGTTTCTACTCTATCAAACTCTTCGTTATGACGAATAACAATGCCGCTATTCCAAAAGTGATAGCTCAGAGCATCTGAGATTTCTGCATCCATAAAGGCAAGCAGGCGGTCGCGGGTATTCACTAGATCAACTTTTGCACCTAAACCTTTAAAGATAGAGGCGTACTCACAACCAATTACACCTGCACCATAAATTAGTACGCGATGAGGGTCATGCTCAAGGCCTAAAATTGTATCACTGTCGTAAATGCGTGGGTGGGCAAAGTCTACACCAGGTGGACGGTAAGGGCGCGAGCCAGTAGCAATAACGATTGTTTGTGCGGTGATAGTTTCAAATGAACCGTCTAAGTGAGTCACCTTAATGGTGTGTTTATCAATAAACTCAGCATCGCCTTGATACATATGAATGCGATTACGCTCATAAAAGCTGCTACGTAAATTAGATTGCTTTGAGATGACGTTACTTGCATGGTGCAAAATATCAGGGAAAGTTAAGCGGTTAGGACGCTCGCTGATATTAAATAGCGGGTTTGCTTTATATTCAATGTAACGGCTTACTGAATGACGTAATGCTTTAGACGGGATAGTACCCCAGTGCACACAGCCGCCACCGACCGCTTCTTGACGCTCAATAACAGCCACTTTCTTGTTACTTTTAGACAGGTTCATGGCGGTACCTTCACCGCCAGGACCTGTGCCTATGATGATCGCATCATATTGATAAGATGGAGTATCTTTTTGCTTTACTTGTTGTTTGGCCACAGCCGCTCCTATGTTAACTAAAAGAGGCTTTTAACAACCTCGCATTTAGTGCAAGCCAAGCCTGCTTTTGGTTTTCCCAAGCGGCTTCAAGCTCGTGATATTGTGTCATTAATGCTGATTTTTCGCATTGTTTCATCATTTTGCTTTTCTTGATGTCTAACACGCGTTTTTGCAAGGCACAAAAATGCTGCAACTTCTTCAGCAATAAATCATATTCAGATTGTAGTAATGTAAGCTTATCTTGCGCTAAAGGCAATTTTGCAAGGCGAACTTGGGTTTTATTCATTAAGGTTTCGGCTTTGGCTTTTTCAATACGTTCCACAGGGGTGCGTTTTAGTTTTGAAGCCAGGCCTAGCGCTGCTAATGAGCGGATCATCCACTTTGTAGGATCATAGTGATACCACTTAATGCCATTGCGATAGTCACTAGCAAAAATATGGTGGAAGTTATGGTAGCCTTCACCGTAGGTGAATAATGCTAAAAAGCCATTATCACGTGCCGTGTTTTTTTCGGTGTAAGGGCGAGAACCCCAAATATGCGCAACTGAGTTAATGAAAAAAGTAAAGTGCTGGCTTAATACTAAACGCAGTAAACCGGCTAGTAATAACATACCCCATACATCGCCAAGCATTAAACCTAGCAATAAAGGAATACCAAAATTAGTCGCAATAACTAATTTCATATAATGACGATGTTGCCACATTACTATTTTATTTTTTTGTAAGTCACGGCAGTTGTTGTAGTTACTGTATTCTTCACCTTGATAATCGCGCAGCATCCAACCAATGTGGCTATACCAAAAGCCATTTGTTGCAGCGTAAGGGTCTTTGATTGGATCATCAACTTGACCATGGTGAATACGGTGATCGCTACTCCAGTGCAACGCACTGTTTTGTAATGCAAATGCGCCACCAAAGGCAAAAATCACTTCAATAACTGGGTGAACATCATATGCTTTGTGCGCCCATAAGCGGTGATAACCTGCAGTAATCGATAGTCCTGCATAAAACATACAGCCAACAAATGCGATCCAGTGTGTACTGGTAAAACCGTAAGTCAGACCATACCAAGGTACAAGAGTGATCGCGGCTAAAAATGTCAGGCTAAAAAAGAGGACGTTAGTCCAAATAATAGGTGGTTTTTTCATCTAAATTAATCTCGGCGTACAACTGTACGCTAAAATAGTATTTCAAACTCTTCGCGTCAAGTATTAGACTGTCTCATTAACCGAAAATCATTAAAAGTTCACGCTGGGAGTTTCCATGTCGGGTGTTAGGGCACAACAGAAACAAAAAACACGACAAGCACTAATTGAAGCTGCATTTAATCAACTAAGTGCAGATCATAGTTTTTCAAACCTAAGCTTACGTGAAGTTGCCCGTGAAGCAGGGATAGCGCCAACCTCTTTTTATCGCCACTTTAAAGATATGAATGAACTTGGTTTAACCATGGTTGATGAAGCCGGATTAACGTTACGTCAACTAATGCGTCAAGCTCGTCGCCGAATCGCCAGTGGTGGCAGCGTTATAAGTACTTCCATAGTGACTTTTATGGAGTTTATAGATAATTCAAGTAACCAATTTAGGCTGTTATTACGTGAGCGCTCTGGCACTTCAAAAGCATTTCGTGCTGCAGTAGCACGCGAAATTAAACACTTTATTTTAGAGCTTGCCCATTATCTTGAAAGCGAAACTCCTTGCGATGCGACTCATGCTTATATTCAAGCAGAAGCCATGGTTACGCTCGTTTTTAATGCAGGTGCTGAAGCGTTAGATATCGAAGGCCAGCAACGTGAAGAATTAGTAGAGCGACTGATCTGGCAATTACGTTATATTGCCCGCGGTGCAACTTTGTATGTACGTGATAACCATCAATCTTAAAAGTTAATCTAAACAATACAGTGATTGCTGAACGAATATTTAAACGCCGTTCTCATTAGTTTTGGATATTATATTCATTTTCAATGATTCTTTAGGTTTGTTTTTTCTATTTTGTGTAAATAAAAATGTGATTTTTGAAAAAATTATGCTTGCAAGCTGGTTTTTTGAATGTTAAAAATACAGCTCACTGAACACACATTTAGATAAATACAATGCAAATGATTCGTTTAATTACATTAAAACTAAACCTCTTACTGCTTAAATCAGTGAGCGGGGCTTAGTGTATTTGCATTTGTAGAACATTAAAAAACCCCGCAAACGCGGGGTTTTTTTTATCTCGCTAATGGGTCATTGGGAACGAGGACAGTTTTATGAAAGATAAGGTTTGGATTTTTGACACAACGTTACGTGATGGTGAGCAAGCATTAAAAGCAAGCCTAACCGAAGACGACAAAATTCAACTTGCGCATACCATTAGCCGCTTAAATGTGGATGTAATGGAAGTAGGTTTTCCGGTATCAAGCCCGGCAGATTTTCGCTCTGTACAGCGAATTGCGACTGAAGTGAAAGGGCCAATTATTTGTGGTTTAGCTCGCGCTGTAGCAAAAGACATAGAAGCCTGTGGTGAAGCACTTCGCCCGGCAGAGCAAGGCCGTATCCATACTTTTATCGCAACCAGCCCATTACACCTTGAACACAAATTACGTATGAGCTTAGACGATGCAACAGCGATGGCTGTTAAGTCGATTAAACTTGCGCGTAACTATACGGATGACGTTGAATTTTCTTGTGAAGATGCTGGCCGCACACCGCATTGGGATTTATGTCGTATCGTTGAAAGTGCTATTGATGCGGGTGCATCAACTATCAACTTACCTGACACCGTAGGTTATGTAACGCCAGACGAATACGCTGCGATGATCCATCACTTAATGAACAATGTGCCAAATATCGACAAGGCGCGTTTAAGTGTGCATTGCCATAACGATTTAGGCTTAGCGGTTGCTAACTCAATTGCTGCGGTACAAGCCGGTGCTCGCCAAATCGAATGTACTATTAATGGTATTGGTGAGCGTGCAGGTAACTGCTCGCTTGAAGAAGTGGCGATGATCATGAAGATGCGTGAAGACCACTTAAAAGTGCATACCGATATTCGCAGTGAAGAAATATACCGTGCTTCGCGCCAAGTCGCGAAGATTTGTAATATGCCAGTGCAGCCAAACAAAGCAATTGTTGGTGAAAATGCCTTTGCACATAGCTCAGGAATCCACCAAGACGGCGTATTAAAAGCGCAAAACACTTACGAAATTATGTCGCCAGAAAGTGTCGGTGTACCAAATAACCAATTAAACATGACCTCGCGTTCAGGTCGTCATGTTATTGAGCATCGTTTAGAAGAGTTAGGCTATCAAAAATCTGATTATGATATGGATAGCTTGTATGAAAGTTTCTTAGCATTAGCAGACCAAAAAGGCACTGTGTATGACTACGACTTAGAAGCGATGATTTACTTTAATCAAATCAAAGATAAAGACGAGAAGTACCAACTTGAGTTTGTTAACTCTACGTCTAACTCGCAATCAGTGGCGAGCTCAACAATCGGCATGACAATTGATGGCGAGTCTAAGCAAGAGGCAGCAACGGGTAATGGCCCTGTTGAAGCATCATTCTTAGCAATTGAGCGCTTAACGGGTATGTCGGTCGAAATGATTGAATACAACCTAGAAGCAACAGGCCAAGGTGCCAGCTCACTAGGGCAAGTGAATATTATCGCTAAATACGATGGCCGCCCTTATCACGGCGCGGGCATTGCAGCGGATGTGGTTGAAGCGTCGGTACGCGCCATGATCCGCGTTTATAACTTAATTTATCGTGCACAAAAAGTGTCTGATTTAAAACAACAGAGGAAAGCAGGATGAGTCAATCGAATTACAGTATCGCAGTATTAGCAGGCGACGGGATTGGTCCAGAAGTTATGGCAGCAGCAGAAACCGTCTTGGATGCTGTAAGCGAAAAGTTTGGTTTTACATTGACTCGTCATCACCACGCGATTGGTGGTGCTGCCATTGATGAGTTTGGTCAGGCACTGCCGCAAAGCACTCTTAGTGCTTGTGAAAATGCCGATGCGATTTTATTTGGCTCGGTAGGTGGTCCTAAGTGGGAAAACTTACCACCGAACGAGCAACCTGAACGAGCTTCGTTGTTGCCACTTCGTAAGCACTTTGGTTTGTTCTGTAATTTACGCCCAGCACAATTATTACCAGCACTAAGTGCTGCATCACCGCTGCGTGCAGATATCAGCGCACAAGGCTTTGATATCTTATGTGTGCGCGAGTTAACCGGTGGTATTTATTTCGGTGAAAAAGGCCGCAGTGGCGAAGGGGAGCAAGAAGCCGCTTTCGATACCCAAACATACTCACGTAAAGAAATTGAGCGCATCGCCCGCTTTGCATTTGAAGCCGCTAAGCTGCGTAGCAATCACGTTACTTCGGTTGATAAAGCGAATGTGTTAGCGTCAAGTGTACTTTGGCGTGAAGTGGTCACTGAAGTGAGTAAAGACTACCCAGAAGTGAGCCTTGACTACATTTATGTTGATAACGCGGCGATGCAATTAGTAAAACAGCCAAGCCAGTTTGATGTACTACTTTGCGATAACTTATTTGGCGACATTTTGTCAGATGAGTGCGCGATGATCACAGGTTCTATGGGCTTATTACCATCAGCAAGTTTGAATCAGTCTGGCTTTGGTTTATATGAGCCAGCTGGTGGCTCAGCACCTGATATCGCAGGTAAAGGGGTAGCAAACCCTATCGCACAAATTTTAAGTGCTGCGCTTATGCTGCGCTACTCACTAGGGCAAGATGAAGCGGCTCGTACCATTGAAAAAGCGGTAGCAGAAGCAGTTGAAGCCGGTGTGGGTACGCCAGATATCTACCCAAATGCAGGGTATACCACCAGTGATGTTGCTGCGGCAATTGTGGCACGTATTTAATTAAAAATTGTTTGCGCTGAGCTCGTCACTCAGCGTAACTAAAATGAGGGAATAGCAAGTGGCCCAAACCTTATACGATAAAATCTGGCAAGCTCATGTAGTCGCCAGCATTAATGATCAAACCGATTTGCTTTATATCGACCGTCACCTAGTTCATGAAGTTACATCGCCGCAAGCCTTTGCTGGTTTACGTGAGAAAAACCGCAAAGTACGTTGCCCAGAAAAAACCTTTGCGACCATGGACCATAACGTTTCAACAAAAAGCCGCTCATTAGATGCTGCGAGTGAAGTGTCGAAAAATCAATTAATGGCACTGGATGCAAACTGTAAAGAGTTTGGTATTCAACTTTATGATTTAAATTCGATTAATCAAGGTATTGTGCATGTAATGGGGCCTGAGCAGGGCATTACTTTGCCGGGCACAACCATAGTGTGTGGTGACAGCCATACCTCTACCCATGGTGCATTTGGCGCACTAGCGCACGGTATTGGTACTTCAGAAGTTGAGCATGTTCTAGCCACTCAAACGCTACAGCAGAAAAAAGCCAAGTCGTTAAAAATTCAAATTAATGGTCGCCTGCGCCCAACCGTTACTGCTAAAGATTTAATCATGGCGGTGATTGGTAAATTAGGCACTGCGGGTGGTACTGGCTATGTTGCTGAGTTTTGTGGCGAAGGGATCGAAGCGCTGTCTATGGAAGCGCGTATGACGCTTTGTAATATGAGTATTGAAATGGGCGCAAAAGCGGGTTTAATCGCACCAGATCAAACAACTTATGATTATTTAAAAGGTCGCCCATTCGCACCACAAGGTGCTGACTTTGATAGTGCCGTTGCCTATTGGCAAACTCTAAAAACTGATGAAGGCGCAGAGTTTGATCATGTTGTTGAATTGGAGGCTGCTGACATTCAACCGCAAATTACTTGGGGTACCAGCCCTGAGCAAGTGATTGGCGTAGATGAATGCATTCCTGATCCTGAGCAAGAACCAGATCTAATCAAAGCTGATGCAATTCGTAGCGCACTAAAATATATGGGCTTAAAAGCGGGTGATAAATTATCTTCAGCGACTGTTGATACCGTATTTATTGGCTCATGTACAAATAGCCGTATTGAAGATTTACGTGCTGCCGCGCAGATTGTAGAAGGCAAGCAAGTTGCAGCGGGTGTTGAAGCTCTGATTGTTCCAGGTTCTGGCCTTGTTAAAAAACAAGCCGAAGACGAAGGCCTTGCTGATATCTTCAAAGCGGCTGGTTTTGAATGGCGTGAGCCGGGTTGTTCAATGTGCTTAGCAATGAATGATGACAGATTAGAAGCTGGTAAACGCTGTGCATCTACTTCAAATCGTAACTTTGAAGGTCGCCAAGGTCGCGGTGGACGCACGCACTTAGTGAGCCCAGCAATGGCTGCGGCAGCGGCTATTCATGGTCGTTTTGTTGATATCAGAGGAGAAGCCTAATGAGCGTATTTTTTAGTGGCTTAATGGCCCCGTTAGATAAAAACAATGTTGATACTGACCAAATAATTCCAAAGCAGTTTTTAACGTCGACCAGCCGTGATGGCTTTGATGCGGCGCTTTTTTACGATTGGCGTTATTTAGATAACGGCGAGCCAAATCCTGAGTTTATTTTGAACCGTCCTTGTTACCAAGGTGCGCAAATTCTTTTAACTCGCGACAATTTTGGTTGTGGTTCATCGCGTGAGCACGCGCCATGGGCATTAAAGCAATATGGTTTTGAAGTGATCTTAGCGGAAAGCTTTGCCGATATTTTCTTTAATAACTGCGGCAATAACCAAATGCTTGCTATCGCATTACCAGCAGAAACACTTGAGCAATTATTTGTGCTGAGTGAACAGCATGATGATATTCATATTGAAGTTGATTTAGAAAACCAACAGCTTCGTAGCGATAAGTTTGACACTATTCACTTTGATATTCGCCATGATATTAAAGAGCGCTTATTAAGCGGCTTAGACTTTATCGGTGTGACTGAAACACTTAACAGCCAAATTGATGCCTTTGAGCAGCAACTTAAAGCTGAGCGTCCTTGGCAATAAGTAGGTTTTACATGTGGAACTTAAACGCGGCGAGAGCCGCGTTTTTATTTTTGGGAACATTTTAGCCAATAATTATGTAAGGTTATGATTGATAGAAGCTTTGCTTTTGGTGATTGGCACTCTTTATTAGTCTAGTAGTCAAAATTAAATAACTCAGCTGTTTAAATTGTCTGTGCTATTTCTGCATATGATACTCATGTGTTTAAATCCTTTTAAGAATTAATGATTTAGTTGTTTTGTATGAGCGCAGTCATTTTTAGTGGTTGTTTTATATTGCAATTTGTTGGCGGTATATGAGCGTGCTCACCAGATGGTTTTAGGTTGTTTAGCTAATTTATTTCCTTTCTGCTTAGGGGCAGGCTAGGCTAGCGACATCATAATTTAAATAAAGGAACACACCATGAAATACTTAGTGGCATCGATACTCGTAGCAGCATCATCAGTAGCGGCTGCACGACCTGCGCCGTTAGTGTCAATTCCAAGCCATGACGGCTTTTTTGAAAACATTGCGGCCCATTGCGGTAAAGCTTACGAAGGTAAAGTGAGCGTTGATAACGCTGCAGGCCCTAGCTCGTTTGCGGGCAAAAAGTTAGTAATGCATGTACGTCGTTGTAACGAGCGTGAGTTACAAGTGCCATTTCATGTGGGTGATGATGCATCTCGCACTTGGATCATCACAAAAACGGGCAGTGGACTTAGTTTAAAGCATGATCATCGCCATAAAGATGGCAGCGATGACAAATCAACCATGTATGGTGGTCATACCCTTGATGCGGGTTTTGCTAATGCGCAGTCATTCCCGGCTGATCAATATTCAAAAGAATTGTTTGCAAGCCAAGGTATTCCCCAATCAATGGGTAACACGTGGCAAATGTATATTTATCCAAAGCAATTTACGTATCGCTTAGTACGTGAAGGACGTGAGTTTCGCGTTGATTTTGATTTAACTAAACCTATTACGCCGCCAAGCGCACCATGGGGATATGAAGACTAGTACTATTTAGCTTCGTCTTCACATTGCAAAACAACCGTTAAAGGTGGCTGATAGGCACGTGGTTTAGTTGGAAAACGTTCATACTCCTGCACCCCATCAGTCACTCTTAACATAAACGGTTCATCTTTACAGAGCCGACTTGCGTGACGTAATAAAAAAACGCTTTGGTTTTTGAAGTGTGCGTAATCATCCGATTGAATTTCTAGATGATAGCGGCCATCTGCTAGTTTGGTTTGATAGTAGTGCACCTTTTCGTCGAAATCGTAGAGCTTTTCTGTTTCGTCTTTTGCTGCGTGCGCATTACTGCAAACCACTAACACTAAAAAGGCGCTAATTAATAGTGCTGGTGTACTTCTCACTTCACTCATAAACACTTAACTCCATGTGATTAAAACCTTGTTTCATAATGATGTTGAACCTGAATTAGCATCCATAGTCAAACTAAGGTAACGTAATGTCTTATACGTAGTCTAACACCCATAGGGGACAAATGTGATGCTCAACAAAATAAAACAACTTTTTTCAACTATGAGTGAGTCGCAATCTAGTATCAGTGAGCATGATCTCAAAACTGCTGTTGCTGCGCTGTTAATTGAGGTTATGCGTGCCGATGATGAATTACAGGATGATGAGCAACAGACCCTGAATGAGACCTTAAAAAAATATTTTTCTTTAACAGATGAAGCTGTTGAAGAGCTTATTAATGGTGCTTCACAAAGCTTAGATGATGCTATTGATTACTTTCAGTTTTCTAAGCAAATTAATGCTCAGTGCAGTGCCGAGCAACGTATTGATATTATCGAGCTGTTGTGGCGTTTGGCCTACGCTGATGGCAATTTAGATAAGCATGAGGAACTGGTTATTCGCCGCGTCGCAAGCTTACTGTATGTAACCCATGAAGACTTTATCGCTGCTAAGCTAGCAGCGACAAAACTAAGTTAGCAATTACTTATTTAATTTGCTCGCTACGCTGACAAGTTGCTGGGCAAGGCTAGCAACTTTTTCGGCTGTATCAGCATCGCTGATGCGGCCTTGCTCATCTAATTTAGTGTGGATAGCAGCCACTGCGAGTTGATCGGCAAGCACTAAACTACCAATACCCGATAGAATATCACGTACGTGATTTAAACCACGTAAGCCACCTAAACCACCCGGCGAAGCTGCATAAAGTGCTATAACTTTATTGCGAAATGCAGGTACTGCACCTTGCTCTGTACGAGATGCCCAATCGATTGCGTTTTTAAGTGGCGCTGTAATTGAACCATTATATTCTGGGCTTGCTAGTAAAATGCCATCAGCTGCGCGAAGCTTATCTTTTAATAATTGTGCGCCAGCAGGTGTACCTTGCGCTTCAATATCTTCATCAAATAAAGGTAAGTCTAAATCACTTAATTTAATCACTTCTACTTCAGCACCACTTTCGAGGGCGAAGCGTGCAGCTTCATTAATCAGTTTTTGATTAAAGCTGTCTTTACGTAGGCTGCCTGCTAGGGCAATAATTTTTGGTGCTGTCATGATGGCTTCCTTTTTTAAGCTTCACTGTTGATATACTCACTGTAGCAAAAAACAGCTTGCAGAAAAGCCAAATAAACGCAAAACTTATGTGCGTATATGCACACAAGGAGCCGTTATGGCGATTCAATTTGATGATTGGCAAGATGTAAAAGTCGCTTATGAGGTGGCAAGGCTCGGCACGTTAACCGCTGCTGCCGAATCGTTAGGTGTTCATCACAGCACAGTGCTTAGAAGAATCAACAATTTAGAAGATAACCTTGATGCGCGGTTATTTCACCGTCATGCTCGGGGTTATACAGTGACAGAAATTGGCGCTAAGTTGTTTGCCACTGCAAAATCGATTAACGCTGAACTTGAAAAGCTTCATAACGATATTGTTGCTGCAGATAGCCAATTGCGAGGTAGTTTATTATTAACTACGGTCAGTGGTTTTATTGATGTGCTGAGCGATGTGTGTGAGCAGTTTCAAAGTTTGCACCCGCAAGTGCAACTCGAAGTTATTCTTGATCAAAACCGTTTACGTCTTGACCACGGTCAAGCGCATATTGCTGTGCGAGCGGGCCCTCGCCCTGACGAAGGTGACTATATTGCCCAGCATTTAGCTGAGCTTTCATCAGGATTTTATGCTTCTAAGAGCTATATTGAAAAGTATGGTATGCCAAAAAACCTTCAGCAGTTGCAGCAGCATAGTTTTGTATCTGGGGTGGCTGGCTATAACGGTAAAGTACCTTATTTTGCATGGGTAGATCAGCACATTGAGCCGGCGCAAATTAAGTTAAGGGTGTCTGAAACATCAGAAGCAACACGGGCGATTGTCAGAGGCTTAGGAATTGGTGGTCTACAGCATGAAGTGGCAAGCCAATACCCTGATCTGCTTCCAGTGCTTCCTAAAGAGCTAAACTGGCCAACAGACCTTTGGCTGGTGACACATCACTTGGTGCATCGCACAGCCAAAGTACAAGCATTTAGTCAGCTTTTAAAAGCGTATTTTAAAGCGTTAAAAGCTTAAACAGACTTTTTAACGCTAATGCCTAGCCGTTTGGCTAGGCGCACAAGGTTGGCTCTATCAACGCTTAAGCTGCGTGCTGTGGCTGCCCAGTTGAGGTTATTTAACTCAAGCTGTTGCATAATCAACTGATAGCTAAACGCATCGGTTGCCTCTTTCAGCGATAAGCGAGCGGTTTTTTGTTCGTTAACAGCAATTGGACTTGGTGTTGCAACCGCTGTTTTAGCAATATCACAATGCTCAGGCTCAATAGTGACAATGCTTTGTTGCCATTGCTGTTGCTTGGCTTTGAGTGCTGCGCGGCTGATCACATGTTCAAGCTCTCTCACATTGCCCGGCCAATTATATTGGCGCAGCAGTAATTGTGTATCGCTACTTAGCTTAAGTTGTTTAATCCCTAGTTTTTTAGACGTTTGTTCAACAAAAAAGCCTGCCAGTAAAATAACATCGTTGTCGCGCTCTTTTAATGGTGCAACATGCAATGGGTAGACGCTTAATCGGTGATAAAGGTCTGCACGAAAGCGTCCTGCAGCGACTTCTTGTTTTAAGTTTCGGTTGGTTGCTGCAATCACTCTAACATCGACATAACGGCTTTGGTCTTCTCCCACCGTTTGTACTTCACCACTTTGTAAAACGCGCAATAACTTACTTTGCATCGCAAGCGGAAGCTCGCCGATTTCATCTAGAAATAGCGTGCCGCCATCGGCAAGTTGAAACTTACCCTGGCGCGCAGTATGTGCGCCAGTAAACGCGCCTTTACTATGACCAAAAAATTCACTTTCGGCTAAGTTCTCTGGTAATGATGCGCAGTTTAAGTGGATCAACGGCATATCACGGCGTTTTGAGTTTAAATGGATATTGCGTGCAACCAGCTCTTTACCGACGCCTGTGTCGCCTTGTATCAATACGCTAAATTCTGAGGCAGCTACGAGCTGGATATCATTTTTAAGGGTCTGCATTGCTTGGCTATTGCCAATAATTTCGACACCTTCTCGTGTTAGCGCTTCAAGATTAAGCTGTTGTGCAACTTGATGACTGTGCTGTGCGTGTTGCATAAGATGCTGCAAGGTTAGGGCATGCTCAACATAGCCTGCTGCTAGCTGTTTTAGTTGATTGAGCTCGTTCACTGTTAAAGCATCAAAGGCATGTTCATCTAAACTATCAAAGGTTAAAACACCGAGTAATTCAGTGTTGTCTTTGCTGCTCTGCAGCGGCACACCCATGCAGGCATGAACAGGAAAGTCTCCATGCTGGCTTTGTAATAAACCATCGTAGGGATCGGGTAGGCCACAATCTTTGGCAAATTTAAGCGGCTCACTGCCACGGCATATTTCAAATAAGCGAGGATGCTCTGCTATTTTAAAGCGCCTTCCTAACGTATCGTCCGACAATCCATGCTGGGCTACGGGCTTTAACACATCACCTTGTTTCAATAACAAGGCAACGGCATCACATTCAAGCCAATCATTAATGCAACTCAACAAATAACTGAAATTGTGATCAACTCTGCTTGCTGTGGTAAGGGCAAGAGCAACATCAAGAAGAGATTTTTTGAGCGCCATGTCAATTTGACCTGAATGTGTTTTTTTGATGTTTTTAATGGTGTGTCATTTTGACTTTTTTATCAAGCGTAAAAGTTTAATTAACTGATATTTAATGGTTTTTATTTCTGGCTTGAACTGTGCAATAGCTAGGGAAATTAAACCCTGAGAGCACTAATGAAAGTCATTAATTTAACTGAACCTATGCCAACTAAAATCAAATTTTATCAACTCAGCCAGTGGCCGTTATGGGCATTAGCATTTCGGCCTTTTTTCTTGGCAGCGGGTGCCTTAGCTGTGTTTGCAATGAGTTACTGGTTTTTAGTCTTAGCGGGTTATGCACAGTGGCACCTAACAATGCCCGCAACACTTTGGCATGCCCACGAAATGCTGTTTGGCTTTGCAGGGGCCGTTGCTATGGGCTTTTTGCTCACCGCTGCACAAACTTGGACAGGTGTGGCGAGTGTAAGTGGCATAAAGCTCTGTTTGCTGAGCATAATTTGGCTTGCTGCGCGACTTAGTTTTTTTATTGATATTGCAGGGTACGAGCAGCTAAACCTTTATATTGTATGTGCATTACAACTCGTTTGGTGGCTGGCTGGAATTGTTATTTTAGCTGACATGCTGATACAGGCGAAAAGCCGCCATAACTATTTATTTATTGTCATCGCATCTTTGCTCTGTGCACTCAATGTGATTTTTTTGAGTTTAGTTGTGCTTAATAAAATGCCGCTGGCACTGGGGGTTGTTGATACTGGCGTACTTATCATGACGCTGCTGGTTGGTGTTGTCGCTGGGCGAGTTGTGCCATTTTTTACCGCGCGCGGTCTTAACTTAAGTGAACAAGTTAGAATCCCCAAGCTCGATAAATTAGTCCTATTTAGCTCATTGTTTGCCATTGCATGGTTCTTTATGAGTCAGCTATTTTTTAGCGCAATGAGTACTGGTTGGGTTTTTGCTTGGCTTGCTTGTTTACATGGTGCTCGGTGTGTTGTGTGGTGGCATAAAGGAATTTTAAAAGTGCCTTTGCTATGGTCATTACACTTGGCTTATTGGGCTTTATCGGTTGGTTTAGTGCTTATCGCGCTCAGTTATTTCAGCCCTATTATCTTATTCAAAGACGCGCTTCATCTGATCACTGTTGGCACCATCGGTTTAATGATCATCGCCATGATGGTACGTGTCTCTCATGGTCACACAGGGCGCATATTACAAGCCCCTGCGTTTATTAGTTTGGCATTTTTACTCATTGCGTTAGCTGCCATTGTACGTTCGTTACTTCCCGTTTATTTAGGTCATCACCTTGCATGGCAGTTAAGTGCGTTGCTTTGGATTGCTGGCTTTAGCTTATTTTTATTTCATTGTGCGCCCATTTTAGTCAATCGTCGTGTTGATGGTCGCCGCGGTTAATCTCTCCAATAGGAAAAACTATGTTATCTGAAAAAACGATCCAGATTGTTAAAAGTACTTTGCCTTTGCTTGCACAAGCAGGACCTCAAGTTACGGAATATTTTTATGATCGTATGTTTAGCTACAACCCAGAGCTTAAAAATATTTTTAATATGACACATCAGCAATCGGGCACTCAGCAATTCGCGTTGTTTAATGCTTTGGCGGCCTATGCTGCAAATATTGATAACTTGGCAGTGTTAAAAGGAGCGCTTGCGCGCATTAATCACAAACACACCAGCTGTCATATTTTGCCAGAGCATTACCCTATTGTTGGTGGGCATTTGATTGCGACTTTAAAAGAGTTACTGCCTGAGCAATTTACCCCTGAAGTCGAGTACGCATGGCGTGAAGCTTGTTCTTTATTAGCGGATGTATGTATTAATGAGGAGATGGCGTTATACCAAACGACCAAAAAGGCGCCGGGAGGCTGGTTCGGTACCCGTACTTTCACCATTACAGAAAAACGGATGGAATCAGCGCAAATATGTAGCTTTACATTAACACCTGTCGATGCAAAACCTGTTGTGGCGTATTTACCGGGTCAATATTTAGGGATAAAAGTAACGCCAGCAAACAGCGACTTAACTCAAGTTAGGCAATACTCACTGTCGCAACAAAGTAACGGTCGAAATTATCGAATTAGCGTGAAAAAAGAAGGCTTAGTATCTAATTACTTACATAGCTTAACAGAGGGAGATGAGGTAGAGATTTACCCACCTGCTGGAGACTTTGTGCTTCGCGAAATTGATTTTCCTGTCGTGTTGATTTCGGCAGGTGTTGGTCAAACCCCAATGATGGCCATGCTCGAGACATTATTAAGTAATCAACATAACCAGCCAATTCATTACCTGCATGCTTGTGACAGTGAGACGCAGTTTGCCTTTAAAGAGTATTTATTAAAACAACAGCAAGCGCACGCTTCATTACATTGTGTTACTTGGTTTAAAGATGGCAAGGGGGGAGATTTTGCGGGTTTGATGGATATAAATCACATTGCTGCTAGCTTACCAATTAGTAAAGGTGATTTTTACCTGTGTGGTCCAATCGCATTTATGGCAATGATAAAAGAGCAGCTACTTAGTTTAGGGGTTGCAAGTGAGCGAATTCATTATGAGGTGTTTGGCCCTCATCAACAGTTATAAAACAACGAAAGGCGCAGTGTGTTACTGCGCCTTTATTGTCTATTCTGCTTCACATTCTACATTCGGTAGTGGTACTCGCAGCTCTTTTTTTGGGTAATAGAGCAAACACTGTTCACCCATTTTTTGCAGCACAAATTTTTCTGAAGGGATACTATGCGCCCCCATAATTGGCAATCCATCGGGCCCTTTATTTGTTCCATGATCTATCAATAGTTCAGCACTTTTAGTAAACACGTTATCAGCTAAAGTAACCAATGGGCCCCCTTTAGCTGATTGAATCGCTTGTTGTATTTCAGTGATTACGCCAGGATTTACGCGCGTTAACGTGGCGTTTTGTGGCTCCTCTGCTTGGGTGCTTTTACAGCCCGTTAAACTCACTAATAGTGCGCAAGTGAAAAGTGCTTTATTGTTCATTGTTGTCGTCCTTAGCCGGTGATGGACGTGTTAAGTCCATGTTTTCCTTATAAAGCGGTTGTTTATAAGAAAGTGGGATTCCACTGGCTTGTTCTGCTTGAGAGGCATAGCTTGGTTGTTTGATGCTATTTGTTTGTACAACAATTGGACAGCTGCCATTCTCAATATGATGTATTGCTGTTGAAAATAAGCGTTCTTGTGTATCACCTAGTTTGTTATCAAAATCATCAGCAACTACACAGCCTTTAACATCTGCATCAAACTGAGGTGAAGGAGTTGGTTTAAAACCGTCAGCATATTCCCCAAAGCCTTTATCATTAGCTCCAGAGAATTGGATAGTGTAGTAAGTGGTGGCGCAATTATGAGTGGGTGTAAAGCCATAAGGCTTGCCGCAGGTCGTATCACCAATAAGTATGACTTCTGCATCTATACCTTTTAAACCATTTATAAACGCTTCTGACGCAGAACAAGTTCCTGCTGTACTTAGTACATATACTTTAGATAAGTTGAGATCAGGAAGTCGGCTATTGGTTGTTTGAAATGTAGAGTAATCTATTTCACGGTCAATAAATGGGTAAGGAGCCTCTTGTGGTTGCTTGTCGTTTTTGATGGTTTGATAGTAGTAATAGTCATCAGTATTAGCTGGGCCGGCAACCATATAAGCTAGCTGAGATGATAACGCTAATAAGCCGCCACCATTATACCTAAAGTCAATTACTAGCTCGTCAATGTTATCGCTTTTAAACTTATTAACAGCGCTTATTAGCTCTGGTTGAGCAATACTAATAAAACTATTAAATTGCATATAGCCGACTTTTGTACCATTGGCGGTAGTGATGGTATTAACATTCTGAACAGGTGTTTGCGCGATATTGCCCGCTACAAGTGTGAATGATTTTTCACTGCCATCGTTACTGCGCACAACAAAGTTATGCGAATCACCCGCTGTTGGTCCAAAAAGCGCTTCATTTAAAATATCTACGCCTTCTTGGGTATTAGTGTTAATACTAACGCCATCGACCATTAAAATAGTATCACCGCGCTGTAATCCGACATTTTTAGCTGGTGAATCATCTTCTAAATAAGCAATACGTAATTCACGAGGGGGGACATTGCTTAAAAATGCCCAGTTAATACCGTAGCCAGAAACCACGCCTGATTGTGCTTCTTTATAGTACTCTTCGGTTGGGCGACTGAAGTGGAAGTTATCTTTATATGCCCCTGAGTCAGTTGTTTGATATGTTTTTAATTGCGCAAAATAAGCGGCGACAGAGTTGAAGTTGTCTGGGTCGTTATCTTCAATCTCATCGTACCAAAGGTAAGTTTCATCACTCCATGAACGTAACCACATTTTTTCTGTAAACTCACTGCCAGCAGTATCTGGGTAAGGTCTATTATTATTGTAAGGGTCATTGCCTGTTCGAGGAACCGCACATTGGTTTTTAAATTCACTTGATGGGGCGAAAACTCCTGCCGTCCAAGATGGCTCAGAAGTTGTTGGCGGTGGCGGATTAGTTGTACTATCAGACGAGCCACTTCCTCCTCCGCATCCTGTTAATGAGAAGCCAGACACTGCCAAAAACACCGCTAGAGCAAGTTTATTACAATTAAACATATGAATTACTTTCCTGTAAATATTTGCTTAAAACGTATCAATAACTATAGTCCATAGCAATAGATAGCCGCCCCTTTTTTATGAACATTATTGCTCTAAACTAGAGTGCTTTACGGTCATTTACTTGAGCCACTTCAAGTCGTTGCCATGCCTCGAATAGCTGTCGTTGTTTATCTGAAATTTTTAATCCGTAGGTTTGCTGCATGTAGAAATAGGCATCAGCAATACGTTTTCGTGCATAAATAGGAGGCTCAAACACCCGTTGCTTAAAATCTATTTTAATAGGACAAGCACCGTATTTAGGACTATGGGATGTGACCATTCCATAGCGAAAATTAGAGCGATCAGCGTTGATTTCACCTATTGCAGGTGCCAGATTATTGATATCAGCTTCCATTTTACGGAACTTTTCGCTGACTTTTCGGCAATTTTTGCGTCCGCCGTTTTGCCAACATTGTAACTGATGGCCGAATTCCCACGCAGGTACTATGTGCTCCCACTCAATTCGTTTTGCGCGAACATTTTCTTTGCCTGAACGTGTCATTGCATTTCGAGGTATATAGCCACATCCACTAGGATCTGGTACAAGTTTCTTACCTTGGCGTTTTATGTCACATCCACAGTAAAGGCTTTTACTATTGTCTGGTAGGGTTTTTATTAAGTGCTTTTTGGCACTAGAAAAGCTTGAAAATTGCTCTGCATTTACAGAGAAATTGATTATTAGACAAAGGGTAAAGTAGAGGAACAAACGCATATCCATCACATCAGTGAACTACAGGAAAGCTCATTTTAGAGTGACTATTCTAAAAGGAAAAGTTTTTCAACTCAGCTATAGTTGTTAGGCCGTTTTCATTAAAGGAATTACTACTATGTTACTAGGTGCTTTTTCTGTGAGTTTAAATGTAAAAGATATCCATGCCTCTAAGCTGTTTTATGAAAAGCTGGGTTTTAAAGAGTTTGCCGGCGAAATAGAGCAGCATTGGCTAATTATGAAAAACGGTGAACATTTAATTGGTTTGTTTCAAGGAATGTTTGATAAAACCATGCTGACCTTTAACCCCGGTTGGGATCAAAATGCTAAAACGTTGGCTGAGTTTGCTACTTTTGAGCAATTAGCTCTGCATTTTCAGCAGCAAGGTTTAGCAATACAAAAGGCCGGTGAAGCGAGCTTTATTATCACCGACCCAGATGGCAATCCTATTTTGATAGACCAACACGTGTAGCTGGTTTTTACGCTTTATACGAACGTTTTGCAGTAACAAAACAATTCCGGTAATACAAAACAGCACGCTGGTGGCTGAGAAGCTGATAAGCAGTGGGTTATTAAAGTTTTCTCGCTCGTCGTAATCCATAATATGCAGCATCCAGAAAAAGTCGAAAATACGCCACAGGGTGCTGCGCACAGTGATGACTTTACCGTTTTGGCTGTCTAAATATATGGTTGTCGCAAGCCAATCATCGAAACGAACTTGCCATATGTTTTGTTTATGGGCAGCTTCGCGGGGTCCTTGTTTTAATTGCTGTACTTGCAAAACATTGGCATCAATCAGTAAGTGTGCTTTGGCGTTCGCGATAATTTCAGCCTCACTGGGTTTTGCCATGGGAGCTCCAGTATGACCATTAAAGCTGACAGTGCTTTGCTCAGTAGTAACTTCAATGATTGGTGCATTTAAAAAGTGACTATAGTTAATCGCTTTTATTTGTTGAAATTGGGCGGTTATCCGATCAACTGATGCTGTGTAATCAGCCATCATAAATGGATTATCTAAACTGCGTTTTGCTAAATGTTTACCATGGACTTTTTCGAGGGGGAGTGAACTCATTACTAAGCCTCCCGATAGCCATAGAAGTAGCTGAATGGCTAGCAGATAGCCAAGCCATTTATGCCCTTTGCGAGCATATTTGAACATGCGTTTATTCATCATTACTCCGTTATTATTGTTGTATGGGAGCTATTTTAGGTTGTTTAACTGTATTGCCAATGCGGCATAATGTCGCATTAACTGTATTCTAGATTTGGTATATATACAAAACTGAGTTAAAGTTTCAGTCGATATCAATAGAGGGTAAAAACGAGAGTATGTCGGAAATTCAATTTTTAAATGTGGATCTGGAGCTTGAATCAAAGCACGATATTAGTGCACTTGTTGCTGATTTAAAGAAAAATGCCATGGTTTTACATTACGACCAAGATGAATACCGTCAACTAGCGCGTATTGAGGCTGCTGCTGATATCAGTACACCAGACAAAGCGATTAATCAGTTGTGTGAATTAATTGAATCGTGTTCACGAAATGCTCTTAAGCAGTGGTTGTCGTGCTCTAAACGTACATTTGATATTGGCTTTGAATCAGGCGTTTCACCAAAATGTTTTAATCAAGCCCTGCATGCTGATACCTTGTTGCGTATTTCAGCGATTGGCGCAGGGGTTGAAATTACGATTTATCCAGTCGAAAAATAGCCTGAGCTTAGCGCTCTACAACAGCTGCGGTCATTCTTGATACGCAGCAAAGCTCTCCTGCGGCATTGGTAATTTTAATATCCCACACTGAAGTGCGCTTACCTAAATGAAGAGGCTTTGCTGTAGCCGTTAATACACCCTTACGAGATGCTTTCATATGGTTGGCATTAATTTCTTGGCCAACAGCATAAAATTTATTGAAATCAACCACAAAGTTAGCCGCATAGCTTGCCACTGTCTCGGCTAACACAACGTTCGCTCCGCCATGTACCATGCCCATAGGGTTATGATGCTCAGGAATGGCAGGCATAGTCGCCACTAAATAATCATCACCAATTTCAGTCACCTCAATGCCCATGGTTTTCATTAAAGTACCTTGCCCGGTGATCCCTTGCTCTAAACTTTTACAAAGCTCTAGTGTGATTGGTTGATGCCAAATACTCATTGTATTTCCTTGCCTGCAAATTAAAAATAATACCTTATGGCATCTTTATACCTGGTTCAATGTTAGTTTTGTAGCAATATGATGGCGTTAATTTAAATTTGCGATTTTCAGATAACTGTATATACTCACAGTTAAATGTACTGTATGGAAAACCAGTTGTATGCGCCCATTAACAAAACGCCAATCGCAAATTTTAGAACTAATTAAAGTCTTTATTAAAGATACAGGCATGCCACCTACGCGTGCTGAAATAGCTCAAACATTGGGTTTTAAAAGTGCCAATGCTGCCGAAGAGCATCTAAAAGCACTGGCAAAAAAAGGCATGATCAAAATGAAGCCTGGGGCGAGTCGTGGTATTCAATTAATTGAAGAAGACGAACCTGAGCAATTAGGTTTACCTTTAATTGGACGAGTTGCAGCGGGTGAGCCCATTTTGGCGCAAGAACATGTTGAAAGTCATTGTCAGGTTGATCCTTCACTATTTAAACCTGCGGCTGACTTTTTACTGCGTGTAAATGGTATGAGTATGAAAGACATTGGCATCATGGATGGTGATTTACTCGCAGTACATAGAACGCAAGTTGCTGAAAATGGTCAGGTTGTTGTTGCTCGTGTTGATGAAGATGTAACTGTTAAGCGTCTTGAAAAAGCTGGGCGTAAAGTATTTTTACATGCTGAAAACGAAGAATTTTCGCCAATTGAAGTTGATCTTGAGCATGAATCTTTCAATATTGAAGGGTTAGCGGTGGGTGTTATTCGTAATGCCGACTGGATGTAACTGTTTCTAGAATAGTGCACCAAATTGCTGTAATTTGGTGCGTTGCTTGTTTTTTATTATTTAGCATTGATTTGTAAACCCTTACTCTTTGTATAAAGCCTTATATGGCGCAGTTTTTCACTCTTTTTTTACTCTCACTCTGCCTCTCATTTTAAAATAACGCGCTGATTATAGTTGTTATTTTTGCACCAAAATAAACATTTATTACTACTAAAACTTGCTTATTGCTCATTTTTTAACTAATTGGTTAATACAGTGTATTAACACCTGATTAATAAAAATACACTCAAATGTGCTAGGTGTTAAACATAGGGTTGGTATCATCGCTGGGTCAAAATGATACGTAGTCGCTCTGAACAATAAAAAAAACGAATGGGCACCTTGTTGTATCGCCTTTTCGCTTTGCGTCTTGCAATAGCATTAAAAGGAGCCGTCACATGGGTAAACTGCGTTATGCCTTGTGGCTTATATTACTCTCACCTGTGCAGTTAGCATTGGCAAATAGCCAATTTAATATGCGTAAAGGGGTGACTGATATAAGTAATAGTGTTTATGAATTACACATGACGATATTTATTATCTGTTGTGTGATAGGCATCATCGTTTTTGCGGTGATGTTTTGGGCTTTGATCCATCATCGAAAGTCGAAAGGAGCCAAGCCTGCGCAATTCCACGAAAGTACCAAGGTTGAAATTCTTTGGACTGCCATACCATTTGTGATCTTAATCGCCATGGCAATTCCAGCTACAAAAACACTGATAGCGATGGAAGATGCTTCTAAAGCCGATATTACAATTAAAGTAACGGGCTCACAGTGGAAATGGCATTACGAGTACATGGGCGAGGAAATTGCTTATTACTCAATTCTATCTACTCCAAAAGACCAAATAGATAACCAAGCTGACAAAACAGAACATTACTTACTTGAGGTTGATAAGCCTTTAGTACTTCCTATCAATAAAAAAGTTCGTTTTCTAATGACCTCAGATGATGTTATTCACTCATGGTGGGTGCCTGACTTTGCGGTTAAAAAAGATGCAAACCCGGGTTTTATCAATGAGGCATGGACACGCATAAATGAGCCAGGCATCTACCGGGGTCAGTGTGCTGAGTTGTGTGGTAAAGATCATGGTTTCATGCCTGTTGTTGTGCAAGCGTTGCCTGAAGACGAATTTGCTAACTGGCTAGCAGAGGCTAAGCAAGAAAAGGCCAATGCTGCAGCAGCTGATGCGGCTTTATTAGATCAAACATTACCGAAAGAAGAATTAATGGTTCTTGGGGAGCAAGTTTATATGGCAAGTTGTGCGGCTTGTCATCAGCCTACAGGAATGGGCTTGCCGGGAGTGTTTCCTGCTCTTAAGGGGAGTCCAATTGTGCTTGGAGATGTAAAAGACCACATCGACATCGTATTACATGGTAAGCCGGGTACAGCGATGCAAGCATTTGATAAACAGCTTTCAATTAAGCAACTTGCTGCGGTTATCACATATAAGCGAAATGCATGGGGTAACGACACAGGCGATGTGATTCAACCAAGTCAAATTCAAGCAGCTATCGATGCAGCAACGGAGGCGAAAGAATGAGCAACGTTATTAATGAACAAGCCACTGAGCATGCGCATCATGACCATCATCCTGCAAAAGGTTTCAAACGTTGGCTTTACACCACCAATCATAAAGATATTGGCAGTTTATACCTGATATTTTCGCTCACTATGTTTTTAATTGGTGGCGCGATGGCAATGGTGATCCGCGCTGAATTGTTTCAACCTGGTTTACAACTAGTCGATCCACACTTTTTTAACCAAATGACCACAGTGCATGGTTTGATAATGGTATTTGGTGCGGTAATGCCGGCATTTACAGGGCTTGCTAACTGGATGGTGCCTATGATGATCGGTGCACCCGATATGGCGCTACCACGGATGAATAACTGGAGTTTTTGGATTTTACCATTCGCGTTTTTAATCTTGTTGGCTTCGTTACTTATGCCGGGTGGTGGCCCTGCATTTGGTTGGACTTTTTATGCGCCACTTTCAACGACCTATAGTAACGATAATACAGCCTTGTTTGTGTTTGCTATACATATCATGGGTATTAGTTCAATCATGGGCGCGATTAACGTTATTGTGACTATCGTTAATATGCGAGCGCCCGGCATGACATGGATGAAGTTACCACTGTTTGTGTGGACTTGGCTTATTACGGCATTTTTGTTGATTGCTGTGATGCCTGTTTTAGCTGGGGCGGTCACTATGGTGTTGACCGATAAATACTTTGCAACCAGCTTTTTTGATGCGGCGGGGGGCGGTGACCCTGTGATGTTCCAGCACATCTTTTGGTTTTTCGGTCACCCTGAAGTGTACATCATGATTTTGCCGGCATTTGGTATTATTTCAACCATCGTGCCGACCTTCTCACGCAAGAAGTTATTTGGCTACGCTTCTATGGTGTATGCGACCTCGTCGATTGCACTTTTGAGCTTTATTGTATGGGCACACCACATGTTCACCACAGGGATGCCTGTAGCCGGTGAGCTGTTCTTCATGTATGCAACCATGCTCATTTCGGTACCAACTGGGGTTAAAGTGTTTAACTGGGTTGCAACCATGTGGCGAGGCTCGATTAGCTTTGAAATTCCGATGATGTTTGCCATTGCCTTTATTGTGCTGTTCACCTTAGGTGGGTTCTCTGGCTTGATGCTGGCGATTACACCGGCAGATTTCCAGTATCACGATACTTACTTTGTGGTTGCGCATTTCCATTATGTATTAGTGACCGGGGCTGTGTTCTCAATTATGGCAGGAGCCTACTACTGGCTACCTAAATGGACTGGCAACATGTACAACGAAACACTTGCGAAATGGCATTTCTGGCTATCGCTGATCAGTGTCAACGTGTTGTTCTTCCCTATGCACTTTGTTGGCCTTGCGGGTATGCCGCGCCGTATTCCTGATTACGCCCTTCAATTTGCTGACTTTAACGCCATTATCAGTATTGGTGGTTTTGCCTTCGGTTTATCACAGCTACTGTTCGTGCTTGTTGTTTTTAAATGCGCACGAGGCGGCGAAAAAGCACCTGCTAAGGTATGGGACGGTGCAGAAGGTTTAGAGTGGGAAGTTGATTCGCCCGCACCGTATCACACCTTTGAAACACCGCCGGAGATCAAATAATGAACCATGCACCTTTGCTCAAAAAGCTGTTGTTAGCATGCTTAGGTATGTTTGCATTCGCCTTTGCATTGGTGCCACTTTACGATGTGTTTTGTGATGTCACAGGCTTAAATGGTAAGCCATCACTCGAACAAGCAAAAGAGAGTGAAACGGTAAGCATAGACCGTCAAGTTGATGTGAGTTTTACAACGCATGCGCAAAGTGGTGCGCCTTTTGATGTGCAATCAACTCAGTACAGTGTGGTTGTTCAACCAGGAGCGATGCGAGAAGTAAAGTTTACAGCCAAAAACACCAGTAATAACGACAAAGTGATGCAGGCTATTCCGTCTGTATCACCGGGAAAAGCAGCAAAATACTTACATAAAATCGCGTGTTTTTGTTTTGATCAACAACCACTAAAAGCGGGCGAAGAAGTTGAGTTTACCTTGTTGTTTTATGTTGATACGGAATTACCCGACGATGTAGAAGAGCTGACATTGTCCTATACCGTGTTTGATATTAGCGGGCAAGTTGTGGCTAAAAACGATTAAGCCGCCAAGCTAATTGCTAATTGGGAGCAAACAAAATGAGTCAAAATTACGAAAAATATTATGTTCCGGCCCAGAGCCCATGGCCAATAGTGGGTGCGATTGCAATGTTCTTAATTGCTGTCGGGGCAGGCCTGACAGTGATGCAAGTAAGCGCAGAAGCTAGCAGTGGTCAATATGTGTTGTATTTAGGCATTGCGATACTATGTTACATGCTGTTTAGCTGGTTTAAAAACGTCATCGAAGAATCACACAGTGGTTTATATTCAGCGCAAATGGATCGTTCATTTAGACAAGGAATGAGCTGGTTTATTTTTTCTGAAGTTATGTTTTTTATGGCATTTTTTGGTGCTCTGTTTTATGCCCGCATGATTTCAGTACCTTGGCTTGGTGGTGCTGGAAATAATGCCATGACCAATGAGGTACTCTGGCCAACGTTTGAAGCAGTATGGCCGCTGTTAACTACGCCTGCAGGTGATACAACTCAAGCAATGGGGTGGCAAGGTCTACCTCTTATTAATACGCTCATCCTACTCACCTCATCAGTCACTATCCACTTTGCTCACGTTGCAATGGAAAACAATAAGCGGGGTGCTTTAAAAGCATTTTTATCACTTACCGTGCTATTAGGCGCAATCTTTTTGGGTTTGCAAGTGTATGAATATATGCATGCTTACCAAGATTTAGGTTTAACACTGGATGCTGGCGTTTATGGAAATACCTTCTTTTTATTGACGGGTTTTCATGGCATGCATGTGACGCTTGGGACCATTATTTTATTTGTCGTACTGCTAAGAATTTTTAAAGGCCACTTTACGAGCGAAAAGCATTTTGCATTTCAAGCGGCTGCTTGGTATTGGCACTTTGTAGATGTGGTGTGGTTGTGTTTATTTGTATTTGTGTACGTGCTGTAGCTTTGTGAAGCGGCGACGGATTGGTGTGAATAAAGCCCAATTTCATTGCGGCAATAATGAGGAGCAGCACAATACCTGAAAACAGCACCCGACGACCTAAGTAATGCGACATGGGTTTCGAGTGCTCTTTTGCTGACATCATCACAAACAGCGCTCTAAATAGGTTGAACAGAATATAAAGTAATAACAAAACAATAATGATTTTAATCATATTAGGTATTCCAAATGCAGTTAATTTTATGGCGTAAACAAAAGCTTAGCTCAATTATCGCAATTTGCGTTGTGGTTATTGCAATGCTTATTTGTTTACGACTAAGCGTTTGGCAATACCAGCGAGGCGAGCAAAAACAGCAGCAACTAAGCCAGTTAGCCGTTTCGAAAGAGCAAGGAGTTTTGAGCTGGCAAGAGCTGCAAAATTTACCTAGAGAGCTGAATAAAACGGGCTTGCAAGTCAAGGTCTCTGGCGAGGTAAATAAAGAGCAGTACTGGTTACTTGATAATCAAATTTATCAGGGGCAAGTGGGCTATGACTTACTAGTCGCGATGACAATTGCAGGTGAAACCGCACCTTTAATCGTTAACTTTGGTTGGCTAAAAGCTCCAACAAACCGTAACCAGTTGCCAACCGTTGTGTGGCCAGAATCAACAAGGCTTACGGCCACAGTGCAATTGAAACAAGGCAACTTACAAGGTTTTACACTTGCCGATGATATTGGTGCAGAGCAAGGCTGGCCCAAGCGCATTCAAGGCATCGATTTAGCAATTTTTAGTGCTCAATTAGCAAAGCCCTTACAAGGCTTTATTGGTTATCGCAATGAAGCAGATGGTATAGCAACCCCGCATTATCAGAGTGTTGTGATGGGACCAGATAAACATTACGCCTATGCCGTGCAGTGGTTATTAATTGGCTTGGCTTGTGTGGTTATTGCTTTTTTTGCGATGAGAAGGAGAGGTTATGAAAATAAACCCGCTTAGTTTATTCGTTTTATGCTGCTTTGTGCCGCTGGCACTTGCTTATGCAGCATTAAAGCTTGAGTGGTTACCGAGTGGTTCGAGTAATCATGGTGAGCTTTTAAGTGAAGAAGTGAAACTAGCTGATTGGCAACAAGGCGAGCCTAAACAATGGACTATTGCGCTCAATTATCCAAAAGAGTGCAGTGAAGTGTGTGAAAACCAATTAGCAAGTTTAGACAACCTATACGTCGCTTTAGGGAAAAATCAGCAAAAAGTAGATGTGGCGGTACTGACGAATCAACAGCAGGTATCGGCTAATTGGCGTCAATTAGCAGTAAGTCCAGCGCTCAAAGCGGGAGACTTATATTTGGTTGATCACATGGGCTTGGTGGTTTTGCATTACCCCTATACGGCTGAGCCCGAACAAAACAGACTTATTCAAAAAGGCTTACTTAAAGATTTAAAAAAACTACTTAACTATGCGCGTTCAAGTTAAACCTCATTAAGGGGATAAAGATGTATAAAAATTATAAATATTTAGTCTTAATTACGGTTTTCTTTTCTATTTTGGTTGTTGGGCTCGGTGCTTATACACGGCTTAGTGATGCAGGGCTTGGTTGTCCTGATTGGCCAGGGTGCTATGGGTTTTTGACTGTACCAAAACATGAAACTGCTCTGTTACATGTTGAACAAAACTACCCTGATATGATGTTTGAGGCAGCAAAAGCCTGGAAAGAGATGATCCATCGCTATTTTGCTGGTGCCCTTGGTCTACTGATTCTAGCTTTGTTTGTTTTTGCATGGTTAAAACGTCAATATCCAAATACGCCAGTTAAACTGCCATTAGCGCTATTACTGCTGGTGATTTTCCAGGCTGCATTAGGCATGTGGACAGTCACCATGAATTTACAACCCTTGGTCGTAATGGGGCATTTGCTAGGCGGCTTTAGTATTCTATCCTTGCTTTTTCTTCTTTATTTACGGCTAACAACAAAGCCGATCGCAGGAGGTGATGCAGGAGCAAGACCATATTATCGCTTAGCGCTTGTTGGTTTAGTGGTTTTGGTTTTACAAATCGCATTAGGCGGTTGGTTGGCTGCAAACTATGCAGCTCCTCATTGTAATGGCTTACCTTTATGTAGCTACGGACAACCGTTTTCGTTAAAGAGTGTGTTTCAGCTTCCACTTGAACATAGCACTTACGAGTATGGTGTGCTGTCACAACAGGCTCGTATGTCGATTCACTTACTGCATCGCATTTGGGCGTTAGTCACTTGTGTGGTGCTAGCGCTTATTATGTGGCGTATATATTCACAGAGTTTTTCCAGAAAAATTAAGCATTGTACAGTAACAGTATTAGTCGCCTTATTGTGCCAAATCTGTCTCGGCCTTGCTGTTGTGCATTGGCACTTTCCATTAAGTGTAGCGCTTGCTCATAACCTGATGGCTGCACTGTTATTGTTGAGCATGGTACGTCTGTGCTTTCATTTAAAAGCAAGAACTTAGGAGGCTATTATGGCGATATTATTAAGCACAGAGAAGTCGTTAATAAGTCAATCAACAGAGCGATTGAAGGATTATCTTGCCATTAGTAAGTTTAAAGTTGTTGCTATGCTCGTTTTAACAGCATGGGTCGGTTTAGCGCTTGCCCCTGATATGGGGCGAGGGTTGTTTGTTCAATTAGCCAGTTTGCTTGGAATTGGCCTGTTATCTGCGGCAGCAGCGGTGATAAATCATGTTGTAGATAGTGAAATTGATAGCAAAATGGCACGAACCCGTCATCGCCCTGTTGCTAAAGGACGTTTAAGTAAGCAGCATGCGCTGAGTTTTGCTGCGATAATTGGCTCACTTGGTTTCACTATGCTCATAGTCTGGGCAAATACATTAACTGCCGTGCTAACTTTATTTGCACTGGTTGGTTATGCCTTTATTTATACCTCTTTTTTAAAGCGAGCAACACCGCAGAATATTGTGATTGGTGGCTTAGCTGGCGCGATGCCACCGTTATTGGGCTGGGTGTCTGAAACAGGTCACATGGCAGCAGCGCCTTGGCTGTTGGTAATGATTATTTTTACTTGGACACCGCCGCACTTTTGGGCACTCGCGATTGCTCGAAAAAGCGATTATGAACGGGCAAAAATTCCAATGCTGCCTGTGACTCATGGTATTGAATTTTGTAAAACCTGCGTTGTAGCTTATTCAATATTGTTAGCCTTGGTCTGCGTATTACCATACTTGATTGGAATGTCGGGAGTAATTTACTTACTTGCGGCATGTGGCTTGAATACGGTGTTTATTTACAAAGCGCTGAAACTAAAAATTGCCCCTAAAGATGACACCGCAATGGATTTATTTCGTTTTTCAATTGTCCATTTAATGCTACTCTTCATCGCCTTATTTATTGATAAATGGTTAGTTTTATGACTCGAATAGGCGTTTTTTTGTGTTTGAGTGCGGTATTGTTTGTAACCGGTTGTGGTAAAAGCAACACCGCTCCTGAGGTCGAAGCACTGGTGTATGAGCAAGCAAAGCCGATTAGTCCGTTTTTATTAACCGATCAACATGGTGAGCCCGCTGATAACAGCCAGTTTATGGGACATTGGAATTTAGTCTTTTTAGGCTACACCAGTTGCCCAGATATTTGCCCAATGACATTGGCAAAGTTAACAGCAGTACAAAAGCAGTTAAGCCAAGATTACCAAGTGCAAGTGTGGTTTGTAGCTGTTGATCCAAAGCGCGATACCACTGAAAAACGAAAAGCCTATATTGATTATTTTAACCCTGAGTTTCTTGCTGTATCAGGCCCCCATAAGCAACTTTTCCCATTTGTTAGGGAGCTTGGATTAATTTACGCAATTAATGATAGTGATGAGCAGGAATATGCAGTTGACCACAGTGCCTCTGTGGTGATGGTTGATGCAAACGGCGCCGTTCGGGCTATTTTTAAGCCTGAGTTTAAGGCTGGTAGTGTGCCATTAATCAACGCCACGACATTGACTGAAGAGTTCCGAAAAATTGCAGATTATTACGTAAATTGATTTTTTTAATATTTTGTAAAAGTTTGCTCGAAAGAAAAGCTTTATTTTTTGCAATAAATGTCTAAGCTACTAAAAAATTTTACTATTTTTTGATTCAAATTATGGCATTTTCATTAACTAGGACTAAGCTTTTGTTATGAGTTGCTTTGAACGGGGAAAGTATTAAGAATGTTAAAGCTCCCTACAGAATTAGCTATTACTCAGGTCGAGTCATTACATCAAGATTTACTGCATGAATTATCTGCAAACGATGATATCTGTCTTGATATTAGTGAGGTTACTCGGGCTGACACGGCGTCGGTTCAGCTGTTATGTGCGTTACAAAAACATTTACTCTCTGTGCATCATAAAATTATATGGGTGGGCGAGAGCGAGCCATTGCAGCAGGCAATAAATAGTTTGGGTTTAGGCCATTATCTTGTGCTTGAAAATGCCAATTAAGAGGTTTATATGAAAAGAATTTTAGCAGTTGATGATTCAGCATCTATGCGCCAAATGGTTGGCTTTACGCTTAAAAAGGCAGGGTTTGATGTAACGGAAGCAAAAGATGGTAGTGAGGCATTAAGTATTGCCAAACAGCAAGGCTTTGATGCTGTTATTTCCGACGTTAACATGCCGGTAATGGATGGTATTACACTGATTCGCGAGTTACGTAGCTTACCTAACTATAAGTTTACGCCATTGCTAATGCTCACCACTGAGTCAGGTTTAGACAAAAAAACAGAAGGTAAAGCAGCGGGTGCTACTGGGTGGATTGTTAAACCTTTTAACCCAGAGCAATTGTTAGCGGTATTGAAAAAAGTGATTCGCTAACAATAGGAGCGAGGCATGAGTATAGATCTAAGCCAATTTTTTGAAGTGTTCTTCGAAGAAAGCTTTGAAGGACTTGATGCGATGGAAGCTGAGTTATTAAACTTGGTTCCCGGCGAAGAAGATCAGGAAACTATAAATACCATTTTCCGTGCCGCGCATTCAATTAAAGGAGGTAGTGGTACTTTTGGTTTTAGTGCTGTTGCAGATTTTACTCATGTCCTAGAAACTCTGTTAGATCAAATACGTGAAGGTACACGAGACTTAACAGCGGAACATGTTAATTTACTCCTAAAGTCAGTCGATTGTTTACGTGCATTACTCAGAGCCTTACAAGCTGAACAACAACCAGATTTAGCGGAAGCGGATGAACTTCGAATAAAATTTGAAGAAATCCTTGGTATGCGTGCAGCGAGTCAGGCATCGGAACAAGTCGAAGAAACAGTTGCCGAAAGTAGCTTTAATACTTACCAAATCGACTTTAAACCTCATCATCATTTATTCAAAACGGGTAATGAACCTCTTTATATGATCAGCGAGTTAGCTGAACTTGGTGAGCTTGAAACACATGCTTTTCAAGATGGTATCCCCGATATTACTAATTACGCACCAGAAGATTGCTTTTTAGCCTGGCGATTCTTTTTAACCACAGACAAAGAGCGAAGCAGTATTGAAGAAATCTTTGAGTGGGTCGAAGATGATGCCGATATCACTATTACACTGTGCGGGGGCTTGTTTGGTGCTGAGGTAGAGCCATCATCAGCAAGTGAGCCGGCAAAGGAAACGAACACCAACACAGTTGAACCGATTGCTAAAGCAAGTACTGATGCTAAAAAAGCGGCGCCAGTAAAAACGGCGACTGCAAATGCAGAGTCAACGTCTATACGGGTTGGTATCGACAAAGTTGATTCACTCATCAATATGGTGGGTGAGTTAGTAATCACACAAGCTATGTTAAGCCAGCTTGGTGAGCAGGAGATAACCGAAGCAACGATCGCCTCGTTGCAAGAAGGTTTGGCTCAATTGGCACATAACACACGTGATTTACAAGAAAACGTCATGCGTATTCGCATGTTACCGATTAGTTTTGTATTTAGTCGCTTTCCGCGCTTGGTTCGAGATATCTCACAAAAGCTTGATAAACAGGTTGAATTGAAATTACTTGGTGAACAAACCGAGCTTGATAAAACAGTGATGGAAAAGCTGTCTGATCCTATGGTCCACCTCGTAAGAAACTCTCTTGATCATGGCTTAGAAACCGTAGATAAACGTGTTGCGGCAGGTAAGGATCCTGTTGGTACAGTGACACTTAATGCGTTTCATCAAGGTGGTAATATTGTGATTGAGATTATGGATGATGGACAAGGCCTAAATACTACCAAAATACGTGAAAAAGCGATTAAAAATGGTCTGATCTCAGAATCAGATGATTTATCTGACAATGAAGTTAATGAGCTTATATTTTTACCTGGCTTTTCCACCGCAGATCAAGTGAGTGATTTGTCTGGCCGTGGTGTGGGTATGGATGTTGTACGTCGCAATATTGAAGCACTGAGTGGCTCTGTTGAAGTGTCATCTGCCCCAGGTGTTGGTTCAACCTTTACAATTCGCTTGCCATTGACGTTAGCAATTCTCGATGGGCAATTAGTACGTGTTGCCGAGCACACTTATATTATTCCGCTGATTTCGATTATCGAGTCACTGCAAATAGATATCACAAAAGTTAGCCGAGTTGGGAAAGATCTCGACGTATTGCGCTTACGTGATGAATACATTCCTATTTTACGGTTGTACAACATATTTAATCACCAAGGAGCGATTGAAACGTTGGATAAGACCTTGCTGGTGGTTGTAGAAAGCGATAACCAAAAAGTGGGCTTGTTAGTTGATGACTTATTGTCGCAACAACAAGTCGTTATAAAAAGTTTAGAGGCTAATTATCAAAAAGTAGATGGTGTCTCAGGGGCAACAATTTTGGGCGATGGTCGAGTTTCATTAATTGTGGATATTAGTGGCTTAATTAAATTGTCAGGACTGAGAAAACCTGGCAGCCAAGAATTAATCATCGAGTCAAAAGCGAATTTGGAGGCATCATGATAGCACAGCACGATGACCTGCATAACAAGCTTAATTTAGAACAAAATCAAGATGTAAAACAGTTTCTAACTTTCTTTATGGCTGAAGAAGAGTACGGAGTTGATATTTTAACGGTGCAAGAAATTCGCAGTTGGGAAGAGATCACTGTAATCCCTAATTCCCCTGATTTTGTTAAAGGGGTAATCAATTTGCGCGGCACCATAGTGCCTATTATCGATTTGCGACTTCGTTTTGGTATTCCAGCCATTGAGTATGGGCCATTGACTGTTGTTATTGTTTTAAAAGTAAAGTTAGAAAACGCGAGTAAAATTATGGGCATCGTTGTCGATGCTGTTTCGGATGTCTATAGCATTGCTGAGCATGAAGCTAAAGCGGTGCCGCATTTGTCAGACTCAGATAATGCGCAATATGTTGCGGGTTTGGTCAATGTGGGTGAGAAAATGGTTGCGCTATTGGACCTACAAAAAACAATGGACATTTAACTGGGTAGATTAACAAGAAGGTGAAGGGTATGGGTTGGTTTAGCAGTCCTAAAAATGTTGAGTCGAGCAATGATTTAATTGTTACGGCACTAAACAAGTCGCTTGCAGTAATTGAATTTCAGCCGACAGGATCGATTATCACAGCCAATGCTAATTTTTTAAGCGTAATGGGCTATCGACTTGAAGAAATTCAGGGACAACATCATGCTATATTTGTCGCTGATGATGAATCAAAAAGCCCTGAGTACCAGCAGTTTTGGCAGCGCTTACGAAACGGTGAATTTATTTCTGACGAATTCAAACGTTTTGGTAAAGGTGGCAAAGAAATCTGGATTCAAGCCACATATAACCCGATTATTGATGGTAACGGCAATGTCATCAAAGTCATCAAATTTGCAACCGATATCTCCGCACAGAAAGAGTTAGAAAAACAATCGAAACGTGATGCTGATCTGTCTAATGCATTACGAGTATGCCAAGCGAATGTGATGATTGCCGATAACGATCTAAAAATTATATTCGTGAATGAGCAAGTAAAACAAATGCTACAAGCACGCGAGTCGACCTTACAGACAGTGCTGCCAAGCTTTTCAGTGGCTAACTTAATCGGTACATGTGTTGACGATTTTCATAAACAGCCAAGCCATCAACGTGAGTTATTGAAATCATTAAAAGAACCTTATAAAACAACGTTACGTTTGGCTGGTCTTATTTTTAGCCTGATTGCAACGCCTTGGTTAAGTGCATCAGGTAAGCGTTTAGGAACAATTGTTGAATGGCAAGATATCACTGATCGAGTGAATAAAGCCGAAGCTGAAAAACGTGAAGCGGAAGAGAATTTGCGCGTACGTCGTGCACTTGACCGTGTAGCTACTAACACTATGATTGCAGACTCTGGGAATAACATCATTTATATGAACGAGGCCGTTCTTAATATGATGAAAATCGCAGAAAGTGATTTACGGAAAGACTTGCCGAATTTCAACAGCAATAATTTGATTGGTCAAAATATTGATGTATTTCACAAAAGTCCGGCACATCAACGCAACATGCTAGCTAAATTAAGCAGTACTTACAGTACGGAAATTCAAGTCGGTGGTCGCACCTTTGGTTTGGTTGCGAACCCTATTTTCACTCCTGAAAATGAGCGTATTGGTACTGTTGTTGAGTGGGAAGATAGAACGGCTGAAGTCGCGATTGAAAAAGAGATTGCGGGTCTTGTTTCTGCTGCAGGTAAAGGTGACTTAGAAGCTCGTGTTGAAGAGACGGGTAAACAAGGCTTCTTCTTACGGTTAGCGCAAGGTTTAAATAGCCTTGTAAGCATTGTTGATGATGCAGTTAAAGATACAGGCAATATGCTTGATGCCATGGCGAATGGTGACTTATCAAAACGTATTGAGCAAGACTATCAAGGTTCATTTGAGAAGTTAAAACGTGATGCAAATGCCACGGCTGATAAGCTTACTGAAGTGATTAATCGCATTAATACCTCAGCAACTCTGGTTGCAAGTGGCGCAGAAGAAATCTCACAAGGTAATGCTGATTTAAGTCAACGAACTGAAGAGCAAGCTTCATCACTTGAAGAAACAGCATCTAGTATGGAAGAGATGACCAGTACGGTTCGCCAAAATGCGGATAACGCAAAAGAAGTGAACGAGCTGGCAGAAGAAACACGCACGAAAGCACAAAAAGGCGGTGAAGTTGTAAACCGTGCTGTAGTGAGTATGTCTGCAATTAACGAATCAAGTAAGAAAATTGCAGATATCATTAGTGTTATTGATGAAATCGCTTTCCAAACAAATTTACTCGCATTGAATGCTGCTGTTGAAGCTGCACGTGCAGGTGAGCAAGGTCGAGGCTTCGCAGTTGTTGCAGGTGAAGTTCGTAATCTAGCGCAGCGCTCTGCAGCGGCTGCAAAAGAAATTAAAGAATTGATCCGAGACAGTGTTGGAAAAGTTGAAGACGGTACATTACTCGTTAATGAGTCAGGTTCAACATTACAAGAAATTGTTACAGCGGTGCAACGAGTGACTGCGATGATTTCTGATATTGCTCAAGCATCAGAAGAGCAAAGCTCTGGCATTGAGCAAGTTAATAAAGCAATTACACAAATGGACGAGATGACTCAGCAAAATGCTGCTTTAGTTGAGCAAGCATCTGCGGCAGGGGAATCAATGGCAGAACAAGCAAATGACATGCGACGCTTATTAAACTTCTTCTCGTTATCAAAAGAAGAGGTAGATGTCTCGAGTCGAGTAAGTGCAGCACCTGCGGCTAAGCAATCGAACTCGCCTGTACGTCCAGCACCGAAAGGCAATAACTTTGTTGACCCTAGCGATGAGTGGGAAGAGTTCTAATACTCTTCCCTATTAACAGAAAAAAACTAGGTTATGTAGTGTATCTAATGTCTAGGCTGCAGGGTCAAAAACATGAAAGAGTTTTTATTAACAGATAGTGACTTTAAAGCTATTTCGTCGCAAGTTTATGATGCTTGTGGCATTGTTTTGGCCGAACATAAGCGCGAGATGGTTTACTCGCGCTTAGCCAGACGAATTCGACATCATAAACTAAAAAGCTTTAAAGAATATTTAGACTTTCTTGAAGAAAATAAAGAACGAGAGTTTAGCGAGTTTATTAATGCGATAACTACTAATCTAACGTCTTTTTTTCGTGAGCCTCATCACTTTAACTACTTAAAAAACACCATTGTTCCAAAACTACTTGTGAGTAATGCTAAGCATAAACGTGTACGTGTTTGGTCTGCTGGGTGTTCAACGGGGGAAGAGCCATACACTATTGCAATGACATTAAGTGGTTTGTTTCCTTCTGATTGGGATGTGAAAATACTAGCCACTGATCTTGACTCGAACGTATTAGCCAAAGCTCAAGCGGGAACATACACAGCGTCGAATGTTAATGGTTTAGAGAAAGCTCAACTAAAGCGCTGGTTTTTAAAAAGTCATGATGGGCAGTTATACAAAGTTAAGCCAGAGCTAAAAAAAAACATATTTTTCAAAAGGTTAAATTTACTTCAAGGTTGGCCAATGAAGGGACCATTTGATGTTATTTTTTGCCGAAACGTGGTTATCTATTTTGATAAACCAACAAAAGATACGCTGTTCAAGCGTTATTATGACCTACTGACCGACTCAGGCCATTTATTCCTGGGGCATTCGGAAACACTGGGTAAGGATCACAAAGAGTTTAAGAATTTAGGCCAGACGATTTATCTAAAAGGTGGTCTATGAGCAATCATTTTAAACCTGTGTTACCTGGTTTCGAGCATGTTAAACGATTTTGGGATAACCAGAGACAAAAAGTGGTCGCAAAGGTTTTGCCTGGCGAGTTTTATGTATCAAAAACAGATGAACTGATTACCACGGTGCTTGGTTCATGTATTGCCGCATGTATTTATGATGAAGGACTCGGCATAGGTGGCATGAATCACTTTATGTTGCCAATGGAAAAAGGGGTCGACCCAGCGAATGCACATAGCTTAAATTGTCGCTATGGTAACTGGGCAATGGAGTATCTGATCAATGAAATCTTGAAAAATGGTGCTTCAAAACGTAATTTAAAAGTCAAACTGTTCGGTGGCGGTAAAATTATTCGCTCAATGACAGACATAGGAGTAGGCAATATTCGTTTTGCAAATGCCTATATACTTGAGGAAGGATTAGATTTAGTATCTCATGATGTGGGTGGCCCTTGGCCTCGAAAAGTATTATTTAATCCACAAACAGGTTCAGCGCAGGTGAAAAAAATGCGTGAATTACATTCTGATAAGCTTGAAAAACGTGAAATTAAATACTTACACGATATTGAGCATCAAGATGCTGAAACGAATATTGAATTATTTTAGGAGCGCATATGATCAAAGTACTCATTGTTGATGATTCTGCTTTGATCCGTGGTTTGCTCAAGGAAGTACTGGAACAAGCCGATGATATTCAGGTTGTTGGTGTTGCAGAAGATCCTTATCAGGCACGAGATTCTATTAAACGGCTAAATCCTGATGTATTAACACTTGATATAGAAATGCCAAAAATGGATGGGTTGAGTTTTTTAAAAAACTTAATGCGCCTACGTCCTATGCCTGTTGTGATGATCTCTACCCTAACTCAAAAAGGCTCGCCAATTACACTTGAAGCACTAGAGATTGGTGCGGTCGACTTTATTGCAAAACCAACTGCAAATGTATCAGAAAATATTCAACGCTACGCTCACTTATTACACCAAAAAGTACGCACAGCGGCTTCTGCCAGAGTACGTACCTTTAAAGCGCAAAAGGTGGAAGATGATAAATCTTTAACTTCTTTGCAGTTTAAACAGAATGCTGTTTTGGCAATTGGCGCTTCAACAGGGGGAACCGAAGCAATTAAAGAAGTGTTGGTTCGTATGCCAGAAAATTGCCCACCCATAGTGATCACTCAGCATATTCCGCCGGTATTTAGTACCTCATTTGCGATGCGTATGGATCGAACGTGTAAAATTAACGTCAAAGAAGCTGAACAGGGTGATAAATTAAAGCCGGGTTGGGCTTATATTGCACCGGGCGATCAGCATTTAAGTGTTGTTAAAAAAGGCAGCGCTCTATATTGCCAACTCGATGCTAATGAGCTGGTAAATCGCCATCGTCCAGCTGTCGATGTGTTGTTTAATTCACTTGTTATAGCTTGCCCTAAAGTAACTGTTGCAGCATTGCTAACCGGTATGGGAAGTGATGGCGCTCAAGGCTTACTGGCGTTAAAACAAGCGGGTGCTTATACAATTGCACAAGATGAATTGTCGTCAGTGGTGTGGGGAATGCCAAAAGCCGCAGTGGAGCTCAATGCGGCTCATGAAGTTGTGCGCCTTGATAAAGTGACGGCACAAATGCTGAAACAGGCTATTACTGCGTGATAACCCAAGGTTGTGAGAACCAATAATAGCTGCTTTTTTTCGCGATTGAAGGGGCTGTGCAGTTAAAGCGAGAGCGACCTTTTTTCAGTTTTTCAGGTGAGGTGATCTTAACCGTATCTTTGCTAAGCCAAGCTAAATCTGCTTGGCCAATACCTGAAACATAACAAGCAAACTGACTTTTATGAAAATCTTGCATATCAAATTGCATCGTTAAACTAGGTGGGTTTTCGTCTGTCACACTATCTGAGTAGGTAAGCTGTTTGATAGTGAATGCTTGCGAGTCGAGTTTAGTGGCAAGCGTATCAAGCTTTGAATAAAAACCTGATGCCGGAAAACGTGGTAATCGAGTAAAGTCAGAATGGATCCCTACAGCACCCGAATGCTGACCTATACCAACAAACCCGAGTGATTTAACTAACTGCTGTAATGAATTATTAAACTCGCCATAAGGGTAAGCAAGGTATTTATAATCATGACCAATTTCTTCTTTTATGCGCTGCTGGGCAGATAGAATGTCGTTCTTAGTACGCGCAAGCCATGCTTGCTCAGTTTCGTCTGGCTGTTTGCGATGCAAGTAATTATGAGTTTGCGTGTGGTTGCTAATTAAGGCGCCTTTACTTGATAGCTCTTTTAGCTGTTGCCACGTCATCACATAGCTTTTGCCTTCATCAATAAGTTCAGGGTTTACGAAAATAGTATACGGATAGTCAAACTTTTCTAAGATAGGAGCAGCTTCTTCGTAATTGTTTTTATAGCCATCATCGAAGGTAATCGCGACAGTTTTATCTGTTAAAGGGTGTCCCGCTTGTAACGAGGTGATGAGGTCATTTAATGGAATAACTTTGAAGTTATTGTCTTTTAAATATTGCATGTGTTCAGTGAATGTTTCGCTGCTGACACTGGTTACCGCAGGAAGGCTTTCACTGACGTGATGATACTGTAGAATGACTGCGCCATGGGCACGCAAAGATAAACCTAACAGGACTGCAAATACTACATGAAACATTTTCTTAAACGTCATAAGGCACACCATAAAAGTTTACTGTTATTAGCCGGTCCGATGATTTTATCAAATATTACCGTGCCAATGTTAGGTTTAGTTGATACTGCTGTAATCGGTCATCTAGGAAGCGCTCACTATTTGGCTGGTATAGCACTCGGTTCAGCAGTTATCTCGTTATTATTTTGGCTAGCAGGCTTTTTACGCATGAGTACCACAGGTTTGGTTGCACAGGCCTATGGAAAACACGATCACAGCTTACTTGCTGAGCTATTAAAGCGCAGCTTGCTACTAGCAACAGCGGTTGCGCTGCTATTAATAGCGCTGAGTATACCTATTCAATCCTTAATGGCATATTTATCAAATGCCAATGAAGCTGTTTTAGAACAAGCAAATAGCTATTTTTCGATTCGTATTTTTAGTGCACCTGCCGCCTTATGTAATTTGGTGTTACTTGGTTGGATGTTAGGAGTGCATTATGGCCGGGGGCCATTTTATTTATTACTTATTACCAACATAACCAATATCGTGCTTGATATTTATTTTGTAGTGTTTCTTGATTGGGGCGTTGCAGGAGCTGCGTGGGCATCTTTAATTGCTGATTATATTGCACTTGCTTTTGCACTTATGTTAGTTGCACAACTAGCTAAAAAACAAGGTGTTAACCTTGCTGTGAAAGACTGGTTAAGTGTTGCTAAGTTACTTGATTTAGTAAGCTTAAATCGCGATATTTTTATTCGCTCATTAGCACTCCAGCTATGTTTTAGCTTTATGACTTTTTATGGCGCACGGATCGGCGAAACAACCTTAGCGGCTAATGCCGTATTGCTAAACTTTTTAATGTTGGTGAGCTTTGCACTAGATGGTATTGCTTATGCGAGTGAGGCAAAGGTCGGCAAGGCTAAAGGTGAGCACAGCGCTAAGCAGATTCAATTATGGGTTAACTTGAGCTTGTTTTGGGGCGGGTTATTTGCGCTGTTTTATAGCCTTATATTTTTACTATTTGGCGAGGCTATTATTCGCTTACTTACCGATGTTCCAGAAGTTATTGAAATGGCAACCGATTACTTGCCTTGGGTAATTATATTGCCTATTGCGGCGATGGGGTGTTTCTTATTTGATGGCGTATTTGTGGGGTTAACCCGTGCCAAAGACATGCGTAACACTATGCTATTTAGTGCTGTAGTGGGCTTTTTCGGGCTGTTTTGGTTAGTGAGTAGCTGGCAAAATCATGGTTTATGGTTTGCGATGACCAGCTTCATGCTAATGCGCGGATTAACTCTTTGGTTTCGCTACCGTAAAATTGTCAACAACCAGCAATTATTAGAGTAAATTATTTCCACAAATCGGGGTCATGATCTTTTGGGGATGAGCGTTCTAAAACTTGCGCAAACCGGTTGGCAAAAATGCCTAGGTAACCCCAACCAGCAAAGAATAAAGCTATTGCTAATACGACTAAGCCGATTAATTGAAAAAATGCGGGTCCATAGTAGCCTATGACAATAAAAATCACGGCTAGCACAAAGAGTGCTAGGCCGCGAAGAAAGCGTTTTAAGCTTAACTTGGGGTCGCTACCTAAGCGAAATACCCACTTTTTAAGCATGCTTTAGAGACCGGTTAGTAGTAAGAATGCTCACCAGATTGGTGATCAGTGATGTCTCTTACACCATTTATTTCATCAAACTTGGCAATCATTTCTTTTTCGATGCCTTCTTTTAGTGTGACATCAATCATTGAACAACCGTTACAGCCACCGCCAAATTGCAGTACTGCAATGCCATCAGCAGTAATTTCTACTAGGCTAACTTGGCCGCCGTGGTTAGCGAGCTGTGGGTTCACTTCAGTTTCAAGCATGTGTTGTACACGCTCTTGTAATGACGCATCATCGCTAAGTTTACGTGCTTTTGCATTTGGTGCTTTAAGTGTTAACTGAGTACCCATTTTGTCAGTTACAAAATCGATTTCAGCTTCTTCTAAGAAAGGGGCACTTTCAGCATCAACAATGGCATCAAAACCATTAAATGGTAGACGAATATCAGTCGCTTCAACGGCGTCTTCAGGGCAGTAAGAAACACCACACTCAGCCTGCGAAGTACCTGGATTTACAACAAAAACACGAATGTTAGTTTGTTCAGCTTGGTCTGCTAAAAGTTTAGCAAAATGAGATTGTGCAGATTCAGAAATAGAGATCATAAAACGGACTATACTTGACTAAATTACTCGGATACTGCCTATCATACTCCGCTCATCGTGTTGTCGCCAGTGTTGAGCGTAAAAAGTTGCATCTATTTTATCGAATGGTAGCGTTAAAACATCAAATAATTATGGGTGCTATCTATGCGTTTTATAATAACAATATTAACTATGCTAGTGAGCGTTAGCGCATTAGCAAAACCTCTTTCTTATTACTTTGAACAAGATGTGAAATTTGACCCAAATATTCCTACCCCTGAGCAGGTACTAGGTTATGAGGTGGGTGAGTGGCATGTGCGACATGATCAGCTTGTGCAATATATGCAAATTCTGGCCGAAAAAAGTGACCGAATGAACTTTAAAGTAATTGGTCGCACTCACGAGCAACGTCCGCTGGTAATGTTAACGATTACTGCACCAGACAAGCTAGGCCAAGTTGAATCTATTCGTAAAGCTCATTTAGCGCGTTTAAATGGTGGTGCTACAGACTCAAGCAAACAGCCTGCGGTTGTTTGGATGGGTTACAGCGTACATGGCAATGAATCATCAGGTAGCAATGCATCGCTATTGGTTGCCTATTACTTGGCCGCTGCACAAGGGCCAGAAATTGACACCTTACTGAATAACACGGTTATTTTGCTCGACCCATCATTAAACCCTGATGGCTTAGCGCGTTTTGCAAATTGGGCAAACAGCAACCGTGGTATGAAGTTGTCATCAGATCCACAAACTCGCGAGCATATTGAAAGCTGGCCAAGCAGTCGTACTAACCATTACTTGTTTGATTTAAACCGTGATTGGTTATTGCTGCAACACCCTGAATCACGTGCACGTATCGCACAATTTCACCAGTGGAAGCCAAATATTCTGACTGACTTCCACGAAATGGGCCCGAATAGCACGTATTTTTTTCAGCCAGGGATCCCAACTCGTAAACACCCAATCACGCCTGAAGAAAACGTTACGCTGACTAAAGCAATTGCAAATTATCATGCAAAGACACTTGATGAGCATAATGCGCTTTACTTCACTGAAGAAAGCTTTGATGACTTTTACTATGGTAAAGGCTCAACTTACCCAGACGTAAATGGCGGTGTAGGTATTTTATTTGAACAAGCAAGCTCACGTGGTCACTTACAAGAAACCATCAACGGCCCGTTAAGTTTTCCGTTTACGATTAAAAATCAGTTATTAACTAGCTTGTCGACGTTCCAAGCGGCGATTGATAACCGTACTGACTTACTTGATTATCAAGCCAAATTTTACAACAAAGCGATAGATCTTGCTGGCGATGAAGACTTCAAAGGTTATGTTGTTAAAGGTGGTGCTGATACGAGTCGCATGCAGTACTTCCTTGATTTATTGAAGCAGCATCAAATTAATGCGTATGTGCTCGAAGAGCCGTTAAAAGTAAATGGTCAAAGCTTTTCTGAAAAAAGTTACTATGTGCCATTAGCACAGCCGCAATTTCGTTTAATTAAAGCGATTTTTAGTGAGCAACAGCGTTTTGTCGATAACACGTTTTATGATGTATCTGGCTGGACTCTTGCGCATGCTTTCAATCTAGAGTTTGCAAAAGTAAGCAGCAATTGGGGCTTAAATGTTGCTAAAGAGCCTTGGCAACAGCCTGTAAAATCAAGCTATGCAGCATTACCACAAAGCTATGCTTATGCATTCAAATGGGATGATTATTTAGCGCCAAAAATGCTTAATAGCTTACTCGAACAAGGTGTCAAAGCGCGTGTGGCATTAAGCCCACTCACAGCAAAAACGCCTATGGGTGAGGTTGCTTTTGAGCCTGGAAGTATCCTTGTGCCTGCAGGTCTGCAAACAGATAGCAACTGGGTTAGCTATTTAAACCAAGCACAAAACGAGTTTGGCATTGAAATTACACCAATTAGTTCAGGCTTAACGGTGAAAGGTGCTGACTTGGGCTCTCGTTCAATGGCGGTAGTGAAAGCGCCGAAAGTGCTATTAGTCGGTGGTGAAGGGAGCAGCCAGTATGAGCTTGGCGAGGTATGGTATTACCTAGACCGTTTCGTTGGCACAGCGCCAAGCATTGTTGAAATGCAACGTCTTGATGATATTGATCTCGAAAACTACAGCCATATCATTTTAGCGCACGGTAATTACAATCGTCTTGATGATGCAACGAAAGTGGCAATTAAGTCGTGGGTTCGTAAAGGCGGAGTTATTTGGGGACACAAAGGCGGAGCTAAGTTCCTAGCCGATCAACAATTATTAAAAGCTAATTACTTATCTCGTCGTGATGTAGCCAGCGCCTTTGATACAACAGGGCTTACCTATGCTGATAAAGATGACCTCGCTGGTCGTCAGCGTATTGCGGGTGCAATTTTTAATACCTCAGTGGACTTATCTCACCCTCTGACGTATTCGCTGAACCGTAATACATTACCTGTATTTAAGAATAGCACTTGGTTACTTGAGAAATCAGACGCACCTTTTGTTAACGTACTTACTTACACAGACAAGCCGCTTTTAGCTGGCTTTACTGATGACGTAAACGTGGAGCAAGTAGCGGGTGCAGCAGGACTGATTGCACACTCATACGGTAAGGGTAGTGTCATTGGTATGACTGATAACCCAGTGTTTCGTGGTTACTGGTACGGCACTAGTCGCTTACTGAGCAATGCATTATTTTTTGGTAACGCATTCTATGCCTCAGCTGACTAACCACCTTTAATGTGCACCTAACGGAGTTAAGCAGGTAAGCATAGCCCACACCTGTTTAGCTCCGGCTTCTTTAATGACCTTAGTCGCTGCATTTAAAGTTGCGCCAGAGGTCATCACATCATCAATGATTGCCACGGTTTTTGCAGACAAATCCTGCTGGCAAATAAACGCACCCTTTAAGTTTTTAATTCTGTTCGTTTTACTGAGCTTTGATTGTGCTTTTGTAGCTTTTAGCTTTTGAAGAGGCGAAATAATAGGCTCATTTTGTCTCTGGAGTACAGGCAACCATGTTTGACTGACTTGGTTGAAGCCACGGGTTAAAAATCGCTGTTTATGTAAGGGCATTATAATAAAAGCGTCTGGCCAGTGGATATTTACTTTGCGAGCAACTGCAAGTTGCTGGCTAATGATTTGTTGTAGAGCAATCTTATAATACTGTTGGTCATTAAATTTTAACTGCTTTAACCATTGATTTAAGGGCGCTTGGTACCAAGCGCAGGCAATTAAGTGGTCAAGCTGACAGTCAGGAAAAGCATCACAGACATCAGGCCTGTGTAACAGGTTTGGGTGGCGTTCTAAATCAAATAAGCTTAGATCTTGCAAACAATAACTACATAAAGCATGGTTAGGATTAATATGGCTGTTACAGCCAATACAAAAGTTTGGAAATAACGTGTCTAAACCTAGTTTTAAAGCATGGGTTAAACGAGACATTGCATTCATTCCTTTAAACGCTATCATGAGCGCTAAGTGTGGTCTGGAATGATGAAATATGCAAAATGATATGGTGTTACTACACGGTTGGGGAATGAACCAAGGCGTGTGGCAAGTAATAATGCCTGAACTGGAATTTTTCCATGATGGTGAGGTTCGTTGCTTGGATTTACCGGGATTTGGTAATGCACAAAGCTGCCCAGCCCCTTACACCTTGCATGCCGCTGCTGAGCAACTTAGTGAGCAATTGAATGAAGGGTCATTACTCGTTGGTTGGTCATTAGGTGGATTATTTGCTTTGTACATTGCAGCTCATTGGCCAGAAAAGGTGGCTAAAGTTGTGCTTGTTGCATCAACGCCTTTCTTTGCCGAGCAGAATGACTGGCCAGGTATTAAACCGAATGTATTAAATACCTTCAAAGAGCAACTTGTTAGTCACCGCGAAAAAACCATTGAGCGATTTTTAGCAATCCAGGCGATGGGCAGTGAATCGGCCCGTGACGATATTAAACAGCTAAAAACTTTATTAAATCAGTATCCAGCACCACAAGAGCAGGCTTTAAGCGCAGGTTTAGAAATTTTGCAGCATGACGATTTACGCTCACTGTTTGCTGAGCTAAGTGTGCCAGTATGTGGCATTTTTGGTCGCTTAGATTCACTGGTTCCTTATCGAGCAATTGAAAAAATGCATGCTTTACAGCCTGAGTTTGAGTATGAAGTATTAGATAAAGCATCGCATGCCCCGTTTATCTCCCATAAAAAAGCATTTATAACAGCACTGAAATCAATGTGTTAATTTAAACTCGGCCGTAGGCCACAAAAATAGCGGGATTTAGCTTTATTTTGCTCGTTTTATGAGCGATACTTAACAAGTAAATCTCACTGTTGGAGGGTGTTATGCCAATCAGTTCTGTTTTTAATAATGCGGTAGAAGGTTATAACCGTGCAAGCCAAGGTATCGAAAAGGCGAGCGCTGAGATTAGCCGTGCCTCAATTGATCAGCAAGATGATGCCCAACTAGCTCAACAACGTCAATTACAAGCGGCAACTCCAAATGAAGCTGTAACTCCGCCAGTTTCACAACCTGCCCCAATCGATGAGTCGCTTGTTAATTTGAAAGTTGAAGAATTTAATGCAAAAGCAAACATCAACACCATTCAAACTGCTGATGAAGTGCTGGGTACGTTAATTGATATCAAAGTTTAGCACTTATGAATATCGTTACTCCGTTTCCCTCGATTAATATCAACACGGCGAATGTGCACACCGAAAGTGCTCGCCGTGATAATCAGTTACGTGAAGTAATCCCGCCACCTGCTGCTACTAAACCAAGTAATGCCGAAAATAAAACGCTTAGCGATGGTGATAAAACCAAGCAACCGGGTTCTGAGGCTGGTACTTATGATGCCAAAGGTCGTTTATCTGAAGATAAAGTGATTGAGGAGCGTCAACAAGGCAGTGAACAAGGCGATCCTGAGCAATCAGAACAAGACGCTAAACAAGAACAGAAAAAAGAGCAAAAGGTTGCTGAGCAAGAGCAACAAGACGCTGAACAAATAAAAGAATTAAAAGCGCGTGATACCGAAGTGCGTATTCATGAGCAAGCGCATGCCACAGTAGGGGGGCAGTATGCGGGCTCTCCTAGCTATGAGTATCAACGTGGCCCCGATGGTACAAACTATGCTGTTGGCGGCGAGGTGCAAATTGATGTTGCTGAAATAAAAGGTGACCCACAAGCCACAATCGAAAAAATGCAGACGGTGCGTGCAGCGGCACTTGCGCCACAAGAGCCTTCAAGTGCTGATCGCTCAATTGCTGCAGATGCCACACAAAAGCTTATGGCAGCGCAGGCTGAGCTTGCCAGCCAATCAGCTGATGGCGATGCTGACTCAGGCAAATCGACCTTCAAAATAAACAGTGAGTATGCCGAAGATAGCGCAACTCAAAGCAGTGAAACAAAAACAGCAAAGCGTGATGTTGAAGTAGATGAGCGTGCCGCACGTATTGCTAATTTTTATCAAGCAGCTACCTCGCCCACTAATCAAAACCAGTTCTCTGCTTTTATTTAAGCTTCTTAAATTAAAAAACCGCGTAAGTTAAACTCACGCGGTTTTTTATTATCGATTTACACCTATAGGGTATTATTTTTTCACTTTTGCATTGGCAAATGCATCAGCAAAGGCATTACCCATTGCTGCATTACCAAAATCACGTTTTTGTTTAGGTGCTGCACTTTTCGCTTTCGCAGCTGGCTTAGGTTTGCTAGCTGGTGCTGCTTTATTACTAGTATCAACATCATCGTCTAAACGCATAGTAAAGCTGATACGTTTGCGTGCTGCATCTACTTCAAGTACTTTTACTTTAACAATATCGCCAGCTTTAACTACTTCGCGTGGATCAGAGATGAACTTGTTGGTAATAGCAGAAATATGCACTAAACCGTCTTGGTGAACACCTACATCAACAAAGGCACCGAAGTTCGCAACATTCGACACTACACCTTCTAGAATCATACCCGGTTTTAGGTCGTTGATGGTTTCAACACCGGCTTTAAATTCAGCTGTTTTAAACTCAGGACGCGGGTCACGACCCGGTTTATCAAGCTCTTTAATAATATCGGTAACTGTTGGTAAACCAAACTTTTCGTCTGTGTAGTCGTTAGCAACCAGTTTATTTAAGATATCAGAGTTACCAATTAAGCTATTTACATCGAGGTTGTTCTTTTCGCAGATGCGTTTAACAACCGGGTAAGCTTCAGGGTGAACAGATGACTTATCAAGAGGATCTGTACCATTAGTGATACGTAAGAAACCAGCCGCTTGTTCAAAGGCTTTTGGCCCTAAACGCTCTACTTTTTTCAGTTCAGAGCGTTTGCTAAATGAACCATTCGCATCACGGTAGCTAACAATATTTTGTGCTAACGTTTTATTTAAGCCCGATACGCGAGTAAGTAGTGGCACCGAGGCCATATTTAAATCTACACCTACTGAGTTTACACAGTCCTCTACAACTGATGTTAGCGTTTGTCCTAGCTGGCTTTGTGATACGTCGTGTTGGTATTGGCCCACACCGATTGATTTAGGCTCAATTTTTACCAGCTCAGCAAGAGGGTCTTGTAAGCGACGCGCAATTGACACCGCACCACGCAGTGAAACATCAAGGTTAGGGAACTCGTTGGCAGCAAATTCAGACGCTGAATAAACAGATGCACCTGCTTCACTGACCATGATTTTATTTAGTTTAAGTTCACTGTTCGCTTTGATAAGTTCAGCAACTAACTTATCAGATTCACGTGAAGCTGTTCCATTACCGATGGCGATTAGCTCAACTTTGTGCTGGCGACATAACTGCTCTAAGGTACGTAATGATTTTTCCCAGTGGTTTTGGGGTGCATGAGGGAAAATGGTTTGCGTGGTTAAAAGCTTACCTGTGCTGTCTACAACGGCAATTTTACAACCTGTACGTAAACCAGGATCAAGACCTAGAGTAGTACGCGGGCCTGCAGGTGCAGCCATTAATAAATCTTTTAAGTTTTTCGCAAAAACGTCAATTGCGCCAGTTTCAGCTTTTTCACGCATTGCGCCTAAAAACTCATTCTCAAGGTGAAGGCTTAATTTAATCTTCCATGCCCATTGCACCACACTCATCAGCCAGCTACTTGCAGCAGAGTTGCTTACATCTAAGCGATAATGATCGGCAATCATCTGTGCGCACACTTGGGCTGGGTTTTCTGCGCTTGGTTCAGGGTTGATACTGAGTTGTAAAACCCCCTCATTGCGAGCACGAAGCATAGCAAGTGCACGGTGTGATGGTACTTTCTTAAGTGGCTCTTGATGCTCAAAGTAGTCGCGGTACTTAGCGCCATTATTTTCTTGGCCTGCTATAATTGTGCTTTCTATTTGACCATGCTGTGAGATGTGGCTGCGGAATTTAGCCAATAACTTAGCATCTTCTGCAAAGCGTTCCATCAGAATAAATTTAGCGCCATCAAGTACAGCCTTACTATCAGCAAAGCCTGCATCAGCATTTATGTAATCAGCTGCAAGTTGTTCTGGATCGAGGTTTGGATCATTAAATAATGCATCGGCAAGCGGCTCAATGCCGGCTTCAATAGCAATTTGACCTTTCGTGCGACGCTTAGGCTTGAACGGTAAATATAAATCTTCAAGCTCTGTTTTACTGTCAGCGTTATTAATATCAGCACTTAGCTCTGCTGTTAATTTGCCTTGTTCTTCAATGGTGGCAAGAATAAAACTGCGGCGTTCTTCTAATTCGCGTAAATAAGATAAACGTTGTTCAAGTAAACGTAATTGTGTGTCGTCTAGACCACCCGTTACTTCTTTACGATAACGGGCGATAAAAGGGACTGTGGCACCTTCATCAAGTAATTTGATTGCAGCAACAACTTGTGTTTGCTGGGCATTTAGCTCGGTCGCTAAGCGTGCAGAGATATTGCTCATGCATAAACCTTTTTAGAAATAGAAAATCAGTAAAACTGAAGATTAATTGCCTGAATAATATCACAATAAGAAGGCCTTAAAAGCACTGCTTTTAAGGCCCGCAAAAATAGTTTTACACAACGCTGATTTTAGGCGTTAGTGTGGGTGGTCAATCTGCTGCATGACTTCACTGAAGCTGTTAGCTATTGGATTGATATTGACCGGAATATGGAGTTTCTTAGCGATTTCTCGCGCAGAAATCAAACCGCAAATTTCATGGTTTGCGCTAGTCACTAATAAGAACATCATACCTTGATGCTCCATAGTTTGCAGTGCATCTCCAATACATGCATAGCTGATGCTCTGCAAGCTTACTCCCGCTAAATTGCTAAGTGGTGTCATTACATCGTGTAGTGTTAATTCATCACGATGTAAGTTTAAACGCTGCGCAAGAATCATAATCTTTGAGCTTTGTAAATCTGCGCTAGAGGTGATCCCGAGCAGTTTATCTTCGCCATCAATCACTAAAATAAAATCTGAACAGCAACTATTTGTTTGTTTTAACGCATCAACGATAGATGTGCCATAGTGGGCACGAAGCGGGTCTTTTTTAGTAAAGCTATTAAGTACTTTAAGTGCAGAAGAAGTGAGATCTAGTGTTGGCTCAACTTCATTTACTGCATTAGATAATGCGCCATTAGAGATATCTTGTAGACGTAATTCTTTGAATTTATTCATTTTGTTCACCATACATTTTAATAAAACTGAAATAGAAAAATTTGAGTTAATTAAAAAGCAGGTGGCCCTCGCTGGTGCGCGCTATAAACAGACGCCTTGTTACAAGGTTGAGCATACAACACAACACGTGCATCTGGCAGTGGTTGGGCTACATTGGCGATGTACGCAGGTGTATGTTTGTCTAGGTCGGTATCTAGATTGGCAGGGTCTGCACTATCACACGCAATAAAATGTGCGGTTGGTGTAACACTGTCTGAGTGGCTTTCTATATCGTTGGCATAAGATATCAAACTCACACTTATTAAAAGTGCGAATACAATTGCATTACTTATTATGCGTTGCATTGCGTTTGACATAATTACTACCTTCTAAAACTCAAGTAATGATTTATCTTGAGTATCTTTAGTTATAGATCACATTTTTAGACTAAACAATCATTAATTAACGCTTTCTGAATTTTCTGGGAAAAATTATTTTGCATCAGGATAGGTTATCTCATTGATGAACCACTCTTTTGTACCTTCAGGCGTGTTTACCGTAAAGTCATCATCGACCTGTTTGCCAAGCAGTGCCCGAGCCATTGGTGCATCGATAGATATGTAGTCTTTACGCTCGTAAATTTCATCAGGGCCAACAATACGAAAGCGTTTTGTCTCGCCTTGTTCGTTTTCAATTTCGACCCAAGCACCAAAAAATACTTTGCCAGCTTGTTGTGGGTTGTAGTCAACAATTTTAAGGTCAGGCATACGCTTGCGCAAATAACGAACTCTGCGATCGATTTGTCGTAAAACACGTTTATTAAATTGATAATCGGCATTTTCAGAGCGGTCGCCCAAACTTGCTGCCCAAGTCACTATTTTGGTAATTTCGGGGCGTTTTTCATGCCATAAATAATCATGTTCTTGTTGTAATTGCTGATACCCTTCTCGGGTTATTAAATTTGTCTTTGCCATTTTATTCAGCCTAAAAAGAAAACCAGCCGCAAAGTATACCCTTTGTCGAGCAGGATTTTGAAATGTTCAGTAACAATCTAAGCGCGTAATTCGTTTTTTATTCTTAACTTTTTCATTTATATTAATAAGTAACATATTACAAAAAGAATGAAAGTTATGGGACACGAAACGACAAAAGTATTGGTTGTTGATGATGATATGCGCTTACGCAGTTTGCTAGAGCGTTACCTTGTAGAACAAGGTTTTATTGTTCGTACAGCAGCAAATTCAGAGCAAATGGATCGCTTACTAGAGCGCGAAAACTTCCACTTGATTGTATTAGATTTAATGTTGCCGGGTGAAGATGGTCTTTCAATTTGCCGTCGTTTACGTCAAAAAGAAAATGACATTCCTATTGTAATGCTCACAGCAAAAGGCGATGAAGTTGATCGCATCATTGGTTTAGAGCTCGGTGCAGATGATTATATTCCTAAACCATTCAATCCACGTGAGTTACTTGCGCGCATCAAAGCAATTTTACGTCGTCGTGCTAAAGAAGTGCCGGGGGCCCCTGCTGCCGAAGAAAACGAAATTAGTTTTGGTGAGTTTACTCTTAACCTTGCGACCCGCGAAATGAGTCATGGTGACAAAACAATGTCGTTAACCAGTGGGGAGTTTGCTGTATTGAAAGCCTTGGTAACACATCCTCGTGAACCGCTTAGTCGCGATAAGCTAATGAACTTAGCACGTGGCCGTGATTACAGTGCACTTGAGCGCAGTATCGATGTTCAGGTATCGCGCTTACGTCGTATGATTGAAGTTGATGCGGCTAATCCTCGTTATATACAAACAGTATGGGGCTTAGGCTACGTATTTGTGCCAGATGGTGAAAAATAACAATAATGGGCATGTTTCCACGTAGTGCGTTTGGACAAACGGTATTTTTGGTTGCGGCCCTGCTGTTAATCAATCAAATAGTCTCTTATATCACAGTCAGTTTTTATGTTGTTAAACCAACGATAGAACAAGTAAACCTTATTCTCTCAAAACAGGTGAAAACCGTGTTTATTGAATGGGAAGAGGGAGTGGAGGTAAGCAAAGAAGCCTCTGACAAGTTTTTTGAGATCACCGGCATTGAAGTCATGACGCAGCGCCAAGCTATGCGTGAAGGGTTGGCTGAAACTCGCGAGTACTCTATGCTATCGCGCAGCATGTCGAAAGAGCTTAATGGCTCTGCGCGGGTACGTATTAGCCAAACCGATCCGCTTGTGTATTGGGTTGAAGCTCCGCAAGCGCCAGGTTATTGGGTACGTGTGCCGCTCACCGGATTGCAAGAAAACAACCTAAAGTTCTTAACCTTTTATTTATCGAGTATTGGCTTTTTAAGTGTACTCGGTGGTTGGTTGTTTGCCCGTCATCTAAATAGACCTTTAAAAGCACTGCAACAAGCCGCTGTTAAAGTAGGGGTAGGTGACTTTTCTACCAAACTAGAAGAGCAGGGCTCTACAGAAGTGATTGAAGTAACCCGAGCGTTTAACCAAATGTCGCGAGGTATTGCTGCCCTTGAGAATGATCGCCGATTATTAATGGCAGGTGTTTCACATGACCTACGTACCCCGCTTACGCGGATTCGTTTAGCGACCGAAATGATGTCGGACGATGAAGATTACCTGCGTGAAGGGATCATTCATGATATTGAAGATATGAACGCCATTATCGATCAATTCATTGAATATTTACGCCATCACAAACGCGAAGAACTCGAACTTGAAGACTTAAATGCGATTGTTTCAGAAGTCGTTGAAGCTGAGCAAAAGCATCATCGCACTATTACCTTTAAAGAAAACCCAAGCTTAGGCGAAGTGCCAGTAAGCACGGTGGCAATAAAACGTGTTGTAACCAATATGATTGAAAATGCAATTCGCTATTCAGACGGTGATATTGAAGTTGAAACTCGCGTGAGCAGTAATAAAAAGTTTGCCATGGTGGTGGTGAATGATCACGGCCCGGGTATTCCTGAAAGCGAACTTGAAACCGTATTTGAACCGTTCAAACAAGGTGATGCGGCACGTGGTAGCGAAGGCAGTGGCTTAGGTCTTGCGATAATTAAACGTATTGTCGATATGCATGGCGGCCGAGTACAGCTGCTTAATCGCCCTGAAGGTGGCCTCAGCGCACAGATTTATTTACCGTTTTAAAAGCCTTAAGCTATAAGTTTAAAGCAGCCCGAGATGGCTACTTTTTTGCTAACAAAAAAGCGCGACATCAAATGCCGCGCTTTTAATAATGTTTAGCAACTAGCAACTAGCAACTAGCAACTAGCAACTTACATTGCTTTAAATCGTATCGCTGTGCCGCCACTGGTGGCAAGCTTTAACGTTAGCTTATCATCAGCAGTTACAATGCGTTTTTCTACTTTTAAGTCGTAAGGGTTATTTACCCATTCAGCTTTGTCACCGTCGCGGTAGATTTGCGCTTCAAACTTTTTACCTTTATCTAAAAAGTCTAATTTCACTTCTAGCGTGCGGGCTTTTTCGTCTGTAACTGCACCTAAATACCAGTCATTACCTGAGTATTGATCGCGCTTGCGTTCTTTACGTGCAAACACAACGTAATCGCCAACTTCACCTTGTAGTGCAATACTTTGTTGCCAATCAGTTGGTACGTCTTGAATAAACTGGAATGCATCTGGTTTTGCTAAGTAATTACGTGGTAAATCTGCCGCCATTTGAATTGGGCTGTACATTACAACATATAGCGCTAATTGCTTCGCTAGGGTTGTTTGCGGACGGTTGGTATCAGCACCTAAACCGTTAAAGCTCATATCAAAAATACCCGGCGTGAAGTCCATAGGGCCTGCAAGCATACGTGTGAAAGCAAGCATTGGAATATGCTCAGGTGGATTTGGTGGCGTACCCCATGCGTTAAACTCTTGGCCACGGGCACCTTCACGAGCAATCCAGTTAGGGTATGTACGACGTAGGCCGGTATCTTTTATTGGCTCATGCGTATTGATACTAATCTTATGCTTAGCAGCAAGTTTCACGTTGTATAGGTACTCGTTTACCATGAACTGACCGTCGTGCCACTCTTTGCGGACAATGCCGTTCTCATCGACGCGTTTGATGTTACCACCGTCGGCTACGTAACCTGTTTTAACTTGGCTTACATTTGATTTTTCGTATAGCGCAAATGCATCTTCCATTTGGTTACGATAATTTGTTACGTTACCTGAGGTTTCATGATGACCAATTAGTTGTACGCCTTTTTCTTTGCCGTAACGTGCCAGCTCTTCAATATCAAAATCATCATAAGGTTGAGTAAAGCTAAATACATCACCGTTATAAAACCAGTCGCCATCCCAGCCAATATTCCAGCCTTCGACTAGTACGCCATCGAAGCCATATTTAGCCGCGAAATCCATGTAATATTTGGTATTCTCAGTGGTTGCACCATGAATTTTACCGCTACCCCAGGTATTTTCATTGATGTGCAAACCCCACCAAATACCTACGTATTTACCCGCTTTTACCCAAGAAACATCGCCCAGTTTATTTGGTTCGTTCAGGTTTAAGATGATATCTGAGTTGATTAAATCAACGGCTTCATCACCAATTTGAATTGTACGCCAAGGGGTATTAAATGCACCGTGCTTTTTAACCGCTACGCCGTCTGACCAAGGTGTTAAATCGGCTTGGAAAGTACCATCACGACGTTGGTTTAAAACCATGCCGGCATAATCAACAAGGGCTGCCTCGTGAATACTGATATGTACACCATTTTTATTTTTTAAAGTAAATGGTGTGTGCACAAGTGCCGCTTTATGTAATGGGGTGGTGTTATACACGTACTCATAACGGTTCCAACCACGGGCGGGGATCCACCATGCCGTTGCATCTGATGAGTCTGTAATTGCAAACTCAGTAAGCTCTTTGGTGATTTCTACATCATCAAAACCAGCTTGCTTTGGTAATTCGTATCGAAAGCCGACACCATCATTAAAAGCGCGAAAACGTACTGTAAATGTGCCACCTTGTGGTTGTGGCTTTTTAAAAGTAACAGCAACTTCGTTATGGTTATCAACCACTGTTTGGCGTTCACCCCAAGGTTGTTCCCAGCTGCTTTTTACAGAGTCAGTGGTTTGGCTGCTAATTTTGTAACCTTCGCTCATTGCCGGTTGTTCTTTAAAAACAAGGCCTAACGCTGAGTTAGCAATGACTTGTTTACCAGCAAAACTGATTTCGTAGCTAGGTGTGTGTTGTTCATCAGAAATGGTTACTTTGATCTGCCCATCAGGTGAACTGACGGTTGTGGTTTGTGCTAGGCAAGTACCTGAAAAGGCTGCTAACATTAAGGCAGTTAATCGCATTGTTGTTCCTTGGCGGCTTATGGTTATGGATTGTTGTCACGTATTCACATACATGCTTCAAGCATAAAGTGACTTGCCAGTTAATACGAGAGATCTGCATACGTATTCAACAAAGTGAGTGCTGTGATATCAGGCCCCATACTGAAAAAGGTTTAAAAAATGATAAGAATAACCCTGTTGCTACTACTATTGTTTAGCCAAGCTTTATTGGCGCAGCAAATACAAATAGTGGATAAGCAGAATCAACCGGTCAAAAATGCGGTTGTTTGGTTAAAAGGTTCTCAGCAGCTAACTTTGCCTGATACTCATTACACTATGAGCCAGCAGGAACGTGCGTTTGTTCCTCATGTCTTAGTTGTACCAAAAGGAGCGAATGTTGAATTTCCGAACCTTGATTCAATCATGCATCATGTTTACTCGTTTTCTAAAACGAAGCAGTTTGAGCTAAAGCTTTACCATGATAAACCAGAACAACCGATTAACTTTGCGCAAACGGGCGTTGTAGAACTTGGTTGTAATATTCATGACTGGATGTTGGGCTATATTGTTGTGGTTGATGGCACTGTGTTTGGGCAAACAGACAAACAGGGTATTGTAAATTTACCACTACCTGAAGGGCCTCATATATTGGCGGTTTGGCATGATCGCTTTAACGATATTAGTTCGCCAGAAACGATAGAAATTCCCACCTCTAATAGTCAATTTAGCTACAAATTAAAGCAAACTTTGTTACCAAAATTAGAATTAAACAACGATGAGTTTGATGATTATGAATAACTGGCAAGCCTTGGCATTGGTTAGTGTTTTGGGGTTACCTGCGCTGGCATTTGCTGAGCATGATGGCTTGGTAACTGTGACGGCTGTGCGTGGCGACCAACTGTTGAGCTATCAGCGAGAAGGAATTGGTTTGTACCGTTATGACCAAGAGCATGATGGTTTAGTGATATCCCAAGCTATGCTTAGTAGTCGTTTTGAATTAAGCCGAGATTGGTCTGCGCATACAGTGCTTAACGCTCATCCTGATCCTGAACTAACCGTAGGTTTTAGTCAGGCCTATTTACAGTATCAGCCTCTCACAGCAAGTCGCTATAAATGGGCTGTTAAAGCGGGTGGCTTTTATCCAAAAATGTCACTAGAGAATCCGCAAAGTGGCTGGATATCACCCTATAACTATACTAACTCAGCGATTAATACGTGGATAGGGGAAGAGGTGCGTGCCTTTGGTCTTGAGGCCAGTATTAAACGCCCAGGTCGTCAGTTTAGAAGTAACCACAGTTTTGAAGGCTTTGCATCGGTTTTTAAAGGTAACGACCCTGCAGGAACGCTGCTGTCATGGCGAGGATTCGCTATGCATGATAGGCAAACCACGTTTAATGAACAAATCGACTTTGCTATTCCATATTCATTCGAATGGGCGCAGCTAGATAAGCAAGCTGACTATGTTGAGCCTTTCGAAGAAGTAGATGGTCGCTTTGGATATTATTTAGGTATGCATTGGGATTATCAAAAAAGGTCACAGTTTCGCGTTTATTATTATGACAATAACGGTGACCCCGGTGCTTTAAATACCCATACAGGTCAGTATGCGTGGGATACACGTTTTTTAAGTGCGGCATGGTTGTATAAGTTCAATCAGCAAACACGCATTATTGTTCAGATGTTAGATGGCAAAACCGCAATGGGTAAATACCGTGGGATAGATAACGATTTTTACAGCCATTTTGTTTTATTAAGCCACAAGTTAGACCAGCATCGTCTTACAATTAGGTATGATTACTTTAAGGTAAGTGATCATGATGATTGGCAGTTTGATCCTAACCAAAGTCGTGGAGAAGCTTTAACCGCAAGTTGGCGCTATCAACTGTCAAACAAGTGGCAAGTAGGTGCTGAATATTCAGTGCTGAGCAGTGACGCTCAAAATAGACCCGGTATGGGATTTAATGAGCATAACTCGCAGCAGCAATTTCAACTCTCAGCGGGTTGGCAATTTTAATTTCATACACTTTTATCGTTTTTCTACTACCATTCTAAAGAGTGGGTAGGTTAGATTTTGAATTAGGACAATGTATGAAGTTAAAAAGCATTCGCGTCAAAAGTTCGTTACCAATCGCGTTATTAGGTATTGCCATAATTCTCCTAATTGCGGGCTATACCTATTTAATTAACCTTCAAGAAGAAGCCATTGATGCACAGTCAGAACGTTTTTTAAAGGCTGTCTCTGTGGTTGTTAATGCTGACCGAGACTTGTATCAAGCCAAAGTGGCAGAGCTGCAACTTGTTACCCAATTGAAGGGTGATAAAGGCCAGCTTACTGAGCATCAAGAGAATGCTGAACAAGTGAAAGATCGTTTTAAGCAATACTTATCTTATATGTCTCCTTATGCTGAGATTGCAGGGCAATTCCGTAACTTTGATAGCGCGTTTGATGCTTGGTACAAAGCCTCAACAGCTTATATCAACAGCCCAGCTAACGCTTCGCAAAAACAAGCGGCTGAACAAACCTTCTCTGAACTACGTGATGTTTTAGATAAAGCGGGTGAAGTAGCTGAAAAAACGTCGCAAGACGAAACAGAAAGATTGATGGCTAAAATCATGGGCTTTAAAGTTATGCTTATGGTGATGATTGCAGTGGTTTTAGCTGTGGCGGGTTGGTTTAGTTATTTTGTACCACGTCAGCTTACAAAGCAGATCAACTTTGTCACTGAACGGATTAACGAAATTGCCTCAGGAGATGGTGATTTAACTGGCCGTATAAATGTTAAAACCCAAGATGAATTTGCCGAACTGGCAACTGCATTTAACCGCTTCTTAGATAATTTGCAGCAGCTTATTAAAGATATTTTAGAACAGGCAAAAGAGCTTAATACGCTTGGTAACGATCTAGGCAATTTCGCTAATCAAAACCATCAAGTAAATCAAAAGCTCAGTCAAGCATCTGAGTCTATTGTAAGTGCTGTACATGAAATGAGTGTGGCAAGCCGTGAAGTAGCCAATGTAGCGCAAAACTCATCCCATGAAGCCGATAACTCACAGCAGCTTGCTAAACAAGGTTTAACAGCCGTTGATAATTCGAGCCGTAAAATTACAGCGTTGTCAGAGAATATGGAACACGCCAGCCAGCGCTCAACGGAGTTGCAGCAAAGCTCAGACAACATTGCCAAGGTGCTTGAGGTTATTCGTGCGATTGCCGAGCAAACTAACTTACTTGCACTTAATGCGGCAATTGAGGCTGCGCGGGCAGGAGAGCAAGGTCGCGGCTTCGCGGTAGTGGCCGATGAAGTGCGAACACTCGCTACGCGAACCCAAGAAAGTACCAATGACATTCAAACAATGGTTGAACAGTTTGCCGGTAGTGTTGAGCAGTCATTGCAAGCTATTAACTCGGGTAAACGTTTTGCTGACGAGGCAGTAGCATCTTTCGCGCAAACGAATGATATTTTAAATGCCATGCAAGACTCATCTGTAAAAGTTAATGATATGGCAATGCAAACGGCACAAGCCACCGAAGAGCAAACCGCTGTTGCTGATGAAATCAGTCAAAACTTATCTGACTTAAATGATCAAACTCAGCAAGGGGGCGGGCTGGCAAGTTCAACCCAAGAAGTGGCAGCTAGGATGACTCAACTAACTAATGAACTCAATCATTTAGTGAATCGGTTTAAGGTTTAATGCAATAAAAAAGGGCTCAATAGAGCCCTTTTTTACATCTAACTAAAACGCTTACTTTTTCTCAAAAGCACGTTTCATATAATTTGGTGTTGCTAATGCACCATGGTGAATACCTGCATTGTAGTATTCTGTGCTTTGCGCGAGTGTATTTGCATCGTCTTCACGAAAACCTGCAAACGCTTCTGACTTACGAGCAAGCGTCACTGACCATAAACCACTTGGGTAGATAGGTTGTGGGAAAGGTAGTGTTTGTAGGTCAACAAAGCCAACCTCTTTCATTGCGTCGCGCATTTCTACTAATAGTGGCATGTGCATAAGTGGTGATTCACTTTGCTGAATTAAGATGCCGCCAGGGCGAAGTGCAGTTAAACAGCTAGTATAGAAAGCATGGTTGAATAAACCTTCGCCTGGGCCAACTGGATCTGTACCATCGACAATCACCACATCGATTGATTCAGGCGCTGCTTCACGCATGTATTTAATGCCGTCGTCAAACATCACTGTAGCGCGAGGATCTTGGTTTGATTCACATAGCTCAGGGAAGTATTTAAGTGACATTTGCGTCACAACTTCGTCGATATCGATTTGTGTTACGCTTTCAACACCAGGGTGTTTTAATACTTCGCGTAAAGTACCGCAGTCACCACCACCAATAATCACAACGTTTTTAGGGTTTGGGTGTGCAAGCAATGCTGGATGACTGATCATTTCGTGATAAAAAAAGTTTTCACGGCTACTTACCATCGTACAACCATCAATAATCATCAGATTACCGAAGTCAGTTGTCTCGTACATTTCTACTTTTTGAAATGGTGATTGCTGTTCATCAAGCTTTTTAGTTATGCGTAGTGAAAAGGCGCTACCATCACGGTCACTAATTTCAGTAAACCAGTTGTTTTGATCTAAATTGGCCATCTTGCTTATACACTTTTGGTTAATGGTAAAAAAGGGGTGCAATTCTGCCAGTGCTTGGCCAATTGCTCAATCAAATTTTAATCAGTATAGCGAATATTTTTTATCACTTTGGCATAGAGAGCATTTTTTGTTAGCGTGGGCAGCTCGGGCGTATTAAAATGTGCGTTTATATTTATTGAAATTACAGAAGACATTGCCATGACTTGGGGTTTAGACAAAGCACGCGAAACATATAATGTTGCTCATTGGAGTGACGGCTATTTTGATATTAACGCACAAGGTGAGCTGGTTGCTTATCCTGATGGCGATCAAACAAAGTCAGCGATATCTTTGTCTGAGCTTACTGAACAATTTAAAAAGCAAGGTCTTACTTTGCCTGTATTAGTGCGCTTTACTGATATCTTGCAAAATCGTGTTGGCACCTTAACAAGTGCATTTACCAAGGCACGTCAAGCGCGGGACTATCAGGGCGAGTATACTTGTGTTTACCCTATAAAAGTAAACCAGCAACGCTCTGTTGTTAGCAAGTTACTTGCTCACCCAAGTGGTTTAGTTGGCCTTGAAGCTGGCTCAAAACCTGAGCTTATGGCGATTTTAGGCGTAGCCAAAGAACCAATTACTATTGTTTGTAATGGCTACAAAGACAGTGAGTTTTTACGCTTAGCCTGTATTGGTCAAGGTATGGGTCACAAGGTTCACATTGTTGTTGAGAAGCTCTCTGAACTAACTACTTTACTAGCGGAAATTGATGACTTAGGCATTGAGCCATCGATTGGTATTCGTATTCGCTTAAACTCGGTTGGTAAAGGTAAATGGCAAAATACCGGTGGTGAAAAAGGTAAGTTTGGTTTAACCGCAGGGCAAGTGCTGTCTGCTGTTGAGCTACTTAAGTCGCGTAATAAACTACATTTAATGCAATTAGTGCATTTCCATATTGGCTCTCAAATAGCCAATATCCGTGATATTCATCGTGCATTGCGTGAATGTGCTCGTCACTTTGCTGAGTTAACGCAGTTAGGTGTACCACTTAATACAGTGGATGTAGGTGGCGGTTTAGGTGTTGACTACGAAGGTTCTGGTTCTCGTAGTTCGTGTTCAATGAATTACAGTGTCGATGAATATGCACGTAATGTCGTTAATGCGTTTGCTGAAGTGTGCCAACAACATGACCTTAAACACCCAGCCATTATTACTGAATCAGGCCGCGCGTTAACTGCGCATCACGCGGTATTAATTACTGATGTTATCGATGTTGAACGTGCACCTAACCATGCAAACCCAGCTGCGCCTGAGGCTGGCAGTGTATTAGTGCTCGATGAAATGTGGCAGTGTTTACAGCGGTTAACTCCGCGCATGGCACTAGAAATTTATCATGATGCAATGCACTTATTTAGTGAAGCACATGATCAATACGTTCACGGTTTGCTGACTATGATTGAGTGGGCGAAGTTAGAGCAGTTGTACTTCACTATCTTACACCGTGTTCGTGCTTCTCTCAGTGAAAATGCCCGTGCCCACCGTGAAGTGTTAGATGATTTAAACGAAAAACTGGCTGACAAGCTATTTGTTAATTTCTCATTATTCCAGTCACTGCCTGATGTTTGGGGTATTCAACAGTTATTTCCTGTAATGCCAGTTGAAAACTTACATAAGCCGTTAACGCAACGCGCTATTATTCAAGACATTACCTGTGATTCTGATGGTCAAATTCGTAACTATGTTGAAGGTACAGGTATTGAGAGCAGTTTACCTATTCCTGAGTACAAGCAAGGCCAGCAATACCACATCGCGATGTTCTTAGTGGGTGCTTATCAAGAAATTTTAGGTGATCTACATAACCTGTTCGGCGATACAGACTCTGTGCATGTAGAGTTAACAGATGCAGGCTATCAGCTAACCAACGCAATTAAAGGTGACAGCGTTAAGGACGTATTAAAGTTTGTTGATTATGATAGCGACATCCTTGCTGAAAACTTTGCAAAACGGGTTAACTCACTGGCAATTGATGAGCAATCTAAGGCACAATATTTATCAGAACTAAATGCAGGCCTTGCTGGCTACACGTATTTTGAAGATTAAGCGTTAAAGGAATAAGTAGTAATGTCCATGATCCGTTGTGTGTTCAGTTTTTTATTTTACACCCTTAATACACTTTTTTGGTTTGTGCCTATCTTTATTTGTGGTGTGATTAAACTCATACCAATCAAACCGTTACAAAAGCTCATGAGCTGGATAGCGAAGCAATGCGCCACTATGTGGGTCAGTTGTAACAGTATTAATCAAAATCTATTTGCTTCATATAAGCTGAACGTAACGGGTCTTGAGCAACTAAAAGCGAAAGACTGGTATTTAGTTATCGCTAATCATCAAAGCTGGGTAGATATTGTTGTGATGCAGCGTGTATTTAATCGTCGCATCCCATTTTTGAACTTTTTTTTGAAGAAAGAGCTAATATACGTACCTTTCTTAGGTCTTGCATGGTGGGCACTGGATTTTCCATTCATGACCCGCACTAGCAAATCACAATTAAAGAAAAACCCTAAATTGCGCGGTAAAGATTTAGAAACCACACGTAAAGCATGTGAAAAATTTAAAGAAATGCCGGTAAGTATCGTTAACTTTGTTGAAGGTACGCGTTTCACTGCTGATAAGCACGCGCGTCAGAATAGTCCATTTACGCATTTATTAAAGCCAAAAGCGGGCGGGGTTGCGTTTGTGATGCAAGCAATGGGTGAGCAAATTTCTAAAGTGGTGAATGTAACTATTCATTACCCAGACGGCATACCTAGCTTTGTGGACTTTGCTAGTGGGCGTGTAAAGCAGGTTGATGTGAAGATTGAAGTCATGGAAGTGAGCCCTAATTTAATTGGTGATTATACAGGCGACGCTGATTTTAGAGTAAACTTTCAAGCTGAGCTTAATCGTCTCTGGGATGAAAAAAATCAGCAACTAGCAGAGTTTAAAACACACGCGAAGTAGTTGCAGTTGACGTACTCGAGAGCACACATATGTTAAAGAAGTTTCTACCAAATTGGTTAACAGGCGTTCTAGTAAGCATTGTTTTGTTTGCCAACGTAATTATTTGGGGCACGCTTGTGTTGCTTTTTGGTGTGCTTAAATTACTACTGCCATTTAAAGTAGTTAGCGATATTCTGCACGGTGCTTATCGAGGTTGGTGTAAAGGTAACCGCTTAGCACTGTGGTTAGGTTGTGAGAATATCGATATTAATATTCAAGGCAGCGTTAGTAGGGATGGTTGGTACTTACTTATCTCTAATCATATGAGCTGGCTAGATATTGTCGTACTTAGTGCGATAGATGTTTTACCCGCACCAAAGTTTTTCTTAAAAGATGAATTAAAATATGTGCCCTTCATTGGCACTGGTGCATGGGCCATGGGCATGCCTTTTATGAAGCGGGTTAGTAAAGCGCAATTGGCAAAAAATCCAAAGTTAAAGGGCCTTGATGTTGAGCGTACCAAACGCAGTTGCCGCGACTTTCGTAATCATCCAACAACTATTATTAACTTTGTTGAAGGCACACGCTTTACGTGCCAAAAACACAAAAAGCAAAATAGCCCATTTAGTTACCTTTTAAAGCCTAAAGCGGGCGGTATTGCCTTTGCTCTTGAGGTGTTAGGTGAGCAGTTTGATGCATTATTAAATACCTCGATTATTTATCAAGGCGAGGGTGATCACATCTGTCGTAACCTGATGCGTGGCCGCTTAAACGTGATTAAAGTGGATGTGCATTTACAAGCAATTAGCGCAGATATGATTGGCGATTATCAGCACGATCGTGCATTTAGAACGACTTTTCAACAGTATGTTAATAATTTATGGCTGCAAAAAGATGCGCAGCTACTAAGTTATCATCAGGCTAAAGAAGCGGATTACATTGCTAATATCAATAAAGAGGTTGAAGCGCCATGAAGCAAACTCACCTGCAAGAATTAGTGATGCCTTGGTTTGAATCAATGCCAGACGCGACACTTGTAAGTGCATTAACGGCGACAGCTATCGGCGTTGGCTCATTACTATTAATTTATATGTTTACCCGTCGTTTATTGTTGCCAGGCATTCAAAAGGTCGTTACTCGTTTGTCACCTGAGCGTATTGGTGCGCTTGCACCTATGCTCAACAAACTAAATCGCCGCTTTGCTGGTGCTTTGTGCTGTGTCCTTTATTTAGCAACTTTCGATTATGTTTATCCTGTTCATGATGTTGCTGCACTCGTTTTAAAAACAGTAGGTCAAGTTGCGCTCATTATTTATGGTGGCTTCATTTTAAGTAGTGTAGTGAGCATTGCCGGCGGTATTTATAATCAACTTGAATTTGCTCGAGACATTCCGATTCAAGGGTTAATCCAGGTTGTTAAACTGATCACTTTTATGGTTTGCGCCATTCTCATTGTGAGTATTTTGCTGGAGAAGTCGCCAACTTATATTCTCTCAGGCTTTGGTGCAATAGCGGCAGTGACCTTACTCGTATTTAAAGATACTATTTTGGGTTTTGTCGCCAGTATTCAAATTGCAGCTAACCGTTTAGTGACCTACGGTGATTGGATCCAAGTAGACAGCTATGGTGCTGACGGTGAGGTTATCGACCTTGGCTTAAACACGGTTAAAGTGCGTAATTGGGATAACACCATTACAACCATTCCAACCTATATGCTGGTTGCTGGGTCATTTAAAAACTGGCGTGGCATGCAAGAGTCTGGCGGTCGTCGTATCAAACGCTCTTTAAACATTGATATGAATAGTATTCGCTTAGTTGACGATGCGTTTCGTGAGCAAATAGACACAGCTATTCCACTGCATGACTATATTCGTGTTTCTAGCTTGCCAGATCCGGTAACCAACCTTGGCTTATTTCGTCGCTATGCAGAAGGTTATCTTAAGCAGCATGAAAAAATTAATCGTGATTTAACCCTGATGGTGCGTGAGCTACAGCCAATGAACCATGGTTTACCAATCGAATTCTATTGTTTTAGTGAAGACAAACGCTGGATTTCTTATGAGCACTTGCAAGCAGAGATAATGGATCATCTACTTGCGGTGTTGCCAATTTTCGCGCTTAGACCTTATCAGAGTGTTACAGGCCAGATAAGTGCAAGTGAGCCACAAACAGGGCTAAAGCCAAGTATTAAGGTTGCTAATCCTCCGCGCGAAAAAGCTTAAAACTGACCAATCAGTACGCTAAAAGCAATAAAGCCTAACAATAGCCACCAAATTGGTGGCTTTGCCATTCTTAGCCAAGTAAATGCGGCAACCACCAAGCCTACTTGCCACAGATTTTGCACTGCCGACTGCCAAATTGGTGAATAAAGAGCGGCGGCTAAAAAACCTACCACGGCGGCATTTAATGCTGCGATACTACCCGCAAAGCGAGGCTTATCAGCTAATTGTAACCAGCTTTTCATAAACGCTAACATTAATAAAAAGCCAGGTAAGAAGATTAGTAAAGTAGCAACAATCGCACCTATAAGTGGCGTATTTGGAGAAACCTGTGCGCCTAAGTATGTGGCGATAGTGAACATCGGTCCAGGTATGGCCTGCGCACTGGCATAAGCAGATAAAAACAGCTCGGTTTCAAGACTCGGCACACCCGCTTGTAAAATGGGTAACACAACGTGACCGCCGCCAAAGACCATGGCGCCAGTTTGATAGAATGGGGCAAACACAGAAAACCACTCACCTAAAGGTAAAAAGCTAACCAGTAACAAAACAGTAAATAAACCAAGCGGTAACCAAGCAATTTTGACTGATTTGTGTTGTTGATTCTCTGGTAGTTTAAGTTGAGGATAAAACCAACCTAAGGCTGCTGCTGCAATAAGTACTATAATTTGGCTCGATAACTGTGAAAACACAATCAGCGCAACCGTGCTCAGTACCGCGATAAGTTTGTGTAAGTGGTTTTTGCAAAAGCTCATTGCCATACTGTAGGTTGCATCGGCAACAATCACCACCGCAAAGAGTTTAAGCCCGGCTATCACCGCAAAGTAAATATCACCAAATTGGTGAGCACTAAGAGCCAAAAAGAACATAATTAAAAATGAGGGCAGGGTAAAGCCAATAAAAGCACATAGGCCACCTAATAAGCCTCCTTTTTCAACCCCCATTGCAAAGCTAACTTGGCTTGAACCGGGGCCTGGTAACGCTTGGCTTAGGCTAATAAGTTGCGCATAGCGTTCAGCGGTGAGCCATTTTAAGTTATCAACAAAATGACGTTTAAAGTAACCAAGATGTGCAGCTGGGCCGCCAAAGCTCATGCAGCCCAATAAAAAGAATTGTTTAAAGATAACAAATAACATTACTTTTGCCGTTACAGGATAGTTGTTTCTATTATGACAAAATTGTATGACATTTTTGTGGTTTTTATGACACTAGGCCGTCTACAATATAGAAAACGAGTGAACGTAGTTATGAGTATCACTATGAAGCAGTATTTTACAAGTTTGTTGTTACTACTGGCTAGCTCCTTTGCATTTGCAACTACTTTTGAAAAAGTTGTGGTGGCTGTTGATCATGCGCCGCCTTACGGCATGGTATCAGAGTCAGGCCAAGTTAGTGGGGCGATAGTCGATATCATGCGCGAAATGCAAAGCAGCCTTCCCATGAAACTTGAATTTGTCGCTTGCCCGTTTTCGCGCTGCTTAAAAATGCTCGAGCAAAATGAGCTAGATGTGATGGGCGGGCTTATCCGCACAGAGGCTCGTGAGCAAAAAATGCAATTTTTAACCCCACCCTACATGATGTTGTCATCTTCTTTTGTTTTTTATGCAAAAGCTGATAGCGAGTTTGCAGTAAATAACTATCAAGATTTAGTTGGTAAACGAATTGCGGTAATGCGAGGAGCGGCCCATTTTTCTCGTTTCGATAAAGATAAAACACTCACCAAAGTTGAAGCCTTAAGTGAACACAATGCCTTTGAAATGTTACTGAAAAATAGAGTTGATTTGGTCATTGCTGTTGAGGAAACCGCGGATCATTCAGCAGCCATTTTGCAAAGGCCATCACAAAGTGTAAAAAAGATGTCGTATCGTTTTGATGATGTGATTTTTGGGCACTTAGCATTAAGTAAGCAATTTGCTGAGTCTGAGTTTGCTCAAAAGATTCAAACTCAACTGAACAACCTAGTTCTCGATGGTCGCCTAACAAAAATAGTGGCGGAATATAACTTACCGGCTGTTTCAGCTGCGGCTATTGATAATTAACTCTTTCTTCATAGTTTGTTCATTGTTGTTTAATTATAATGGATAATAATTCGAAATTAATATTGCCATGGAGAGACACATGACTATTAGTAAATCAGTTTTAACAGTGGGCGTTTTGGCCGTTTTATTAACGGGTTGTGAAACAACTAACACAGGTAAAGGTGCAGCAATCGGTGCAGCAACTGGCGCTGTATTAGGTAAAGCAACAGGCGACCATGACGATAAACGTATCTTCATAGGTGCTGCAATTGGTGCATTAGCAGGTGCAGCAGTTGGCGATTACATGGATAAACAAGAAGAAGCATTTCGCGATGAGTTAGCAGGCTCTGGTGTTGAAGTGGTTCGTGAAGGCGACAATATTCGTTTAGTAATGCCATCAAACATTACTTTTGCGACTGATCAATCTTATATCTCGTCGGGTTTTCACAGTACTCTTGATGCAATTGCGCAAGTGATGAACAAGTATGAAAAAACCTACTTAAGTGTTGAAGGTCATACCGACAGCACGGGTAAAGATAGCTACAACATGACGTTATCTCAGCAACGTGCGCAAAGTGTAAAAGATTATCTAGTTAATCATCAGATCATATCTGCACGCATCAGCACGCGAGGCTATGGTGAAACCCGCCCTGTAGCGAGCAACGATACAGCTAATGGTCGTGCTTTAAATCGCCGCGTAGAAATTCAGATCGTACCGAATACACAAGGTTAGATATTACATCTAGATTTGTGGTCAGGTTTGATATGCCCTTTCAAACCTGACATTTCTCTTCTTATATCGACTCGCTTAATTAATCTCGATTAAACTGTAATTCGCACAATTGTTTATACAATGGGTTAGTCTCAAACAACTGTTGATGCGTACCCGTTGCAATAATTTCTCCTTTATCCATTACGACAATCACATCAGCATGTTTAACTGTTGCCAAACGATGAGCAATAATCAGGGTTGTTCTGTCTTTCATTAGATGCTCAAGGGCAGCTTGTACATGAAATTCACTTTGTGCGTCGAGTGCACTAGTTGCTTCATCAAGCAATAAAATTGCTGGGTCTTTTAAAATTGCTCGCGCTAGTACTATACGTTGTTTTTGCCCACCAGAGAGCCTGACCCCTTGCTCCCCCAAAAAGCTGTGATAGCCATCAGGAAGTTGATTAATAAACTCATCGGCATGAGCATATTTAGCCGCCGCATATACTTGCTCGTCAGTGGCGTTTGGGTTGCCATAACGTATGTTGTGCATTACGTCTGAGCTAAATAAAATTGGGTTTTGTGCCACCATCCCCATTTGCTGGCGTAAGCAATCAAGAGAGAGTGCTTTTATGTCTATGCCCGCCAGCGAAATACTTCCTGAGCTTGGGTCGTAAAAACGTTGCAGTAATTCAAACAATGTTGTTTTACCAGCGCCCGATGGGCCAACGATTGCAACAGTTTGCCCTTGTTTAACTTGTAAGTTAAGCGCATTTAAAGCGGCTTTATCTGGCCTTGAAGGGTAATGAAAAGACACATCATTAAACTCGATAGCAGGGTGATTAAGCTTGTTTGTCTCAAGTTGTGCATCATGATTTTTATCTGGGCTTTTGATCATGCTTTCAACGGCAAGTAGCTCTAATAATCGCGCTGCTGCACCTGCGGCTCTTTGTAGCTCACCGTACACTTCGGCAACCGTTGCTACAGACATCGCCACCATAATCGCATAAAACACGAAAGCACCTAGCTCACCACCTGTCATGGTGCCAGCTAATACGTCACTGCCGCCAACCCAAAGCATCACACTAATGGCACTAAAGGTCAGGAATATCACCGCGGCAATCAAAAACGAGCGTTGTTTGATGCGGCTTTTTGCTACTTGAAACGCCTTGTTGGTTTCTTCGTTAAATGCTGCTTTTTCACGTTCTTCATGACTATAACTTTGCACGACTTTTATATTTTGAATGATCTCGCCTGCGTAGGTGCTGATATCGGCAATGGCATCTTGGCTTGAGCTTGCTAGTTTTCTTACTTTTCGGCCAAAAATCATCATCGGCAGTAATACCACTGGCACGCAGGCAACAACCACAAGGGTTAGCTTTAGGTTGGTGATAAGTAGCATAGCCAAGCCACCAATCAGCATTAAGCTACTGCGTAATGCCATCGAAAAAGAGGAGCCAATGATAGATTGCAACAAGGTGGTGTCGGTGGTTAGGCGCGACATCAGCTCGCCGCTGCGGTTTTCTTCAAAGTAGCTCGGGTGTAGTGTAACGATGCGATCAAACACGGCTTTACGGATATCGTTACTGACTCGCTCGCCAATCCATGACATTAAATAAAAGCGACAAAAAGTACCTACCGCTAATAAGCTAATTAAACCAATCAGTACCATCACTGCTTGCTGTAGCTGAGCTTGTGAGCCTGCAATAAAACCATGATCAATAACAAATTTAACACCTTGTCCAAGAGACAAGTTGACTCCGGCGGTAAGCAACAAGGCGCCAAGCGCTGCAAACACTACCCATTTGTAGGGTTTTATAAAAGCTAAAATCGGTAATAAGCTGCTAAATGCGGCCTTTTCTTTGTTGTTAGACATGCTAGATTCTTGTTGGTGAATAGGGTATAGATATGGTTATCAATGCTCTAAAAATCAACAGTTATTAAGGGATTAGTATGGAATCTACAACTATCAGCGGGCAATTCACTGTAAAATTAAACCCTATTGGCGGCTATGCAACAGGTAAGGATGGCGTTAATTTAGGACGCATGTCGATTGATAAACAGTTCTCAGGACCATTAGAGGCAACAAGCCAAGGCGAAATGCTCAGTGCCATGACTGCAACTCAAGGTAGTGCAGGTTATGTGGCGATTGAACAAGTTGTTGGTAGCTTAGAAGGTAAGCAAGGTAGTTTTGTACTGCAACATTTTGGCACCATGGATAAGGGGACTGACCGATTGATTTTAGAAGTGGTGCCAGACTCCGGCGCAGGAGAGCTTGAAGGTCTTTCTGGTAAAATGGCAATTCGAATTGAATCGGGTATTCATCATTATGACTTTGAATACCAACTGATGGACTAACATGCAAAAAGTAGTTGAGTTTAAAAAGAAGCGCTTTTTCGGCGGCATCGATATTGAGGCATTAAATCAACGGGTGTTTGAATTAGGTCAAGCTGGCTGGCAAGTGAAAACAATCACCACTGCCACTGGGGTTTATGGTCAGATAACATCCGTTTTATTACTAATTGAGAATAACGAATAATGACACTAACTGAGTGGTTGAGTTTAGTTTTAATTTGCGTGATGGGGGCAATGTCGCCGGGGCCGAGTTTAGCTGTGGTTTTAAAACACAGTTTACATGGCGGTATGAAGAACGGCATGTTGGCGGCGTTAAGCCATGGTATTGGGGTTGGTTTTTATGCGTGTGCCTCGTTACTAGGTTTAGGTGCGCTGATGACTCAGTTACCAACGCTTTATCAAGTGCTGGTATATGGCGGTGCAGCATACCTGGCATATTTAGGTATTCGTATTCTGTTAGCTAAACCTAGCTCGCAAACACTGAATGTTGAGCAGGCTAAGCCGAGCCCTCGCAGCGCGTTGCAAGATGGCTTTGCCATTGCCTTTTTAAATCCAAAACTTGCGGTGTTCTTTTTAGCGTTGTTTTCGCAATTTATTGACCCTGAGAACCTGACTTTGCAAGTTGGTTTAATCATGTGTTTAACGGTATTCGTGCTTGATACAGGCTGGTATCTCCTTGTTGCACTGTTAACCGACATATCAAAAAAGCGTTTTGGTTTTACCAAAGCGAATCCGTGGTTTGAAAAATTGCTAGGGATAATCTTTATTGCCTTAGCTGTTCGCGTCGTTATTACCCTATAAAACCCTCTATATTGCGATTACATCACGAATAAAAAAAGGGTTGTGATCGCTGCTTTCCCCAGCAAGCTCCTATTGCATACGTATTCATCACACAATATTTACCTTTTGGTTACACTTTATTGGTTGTTTTTTGACAACAACAATAACCACAAATACAACACTTCCAACGACAACAGGGTGGGAATCCAATGGGGAAATTCAAGCTAAGTGCGCTTATGCTAGCTTTAGTGGCAGCAAATAGTGCAATGGCGGCGACGGAAGAAGAACGCACATCAGCGAAGGAAATCGATCCTGAGCTAGAAGTAATCGAAGTGCGCGGCTTTAGTCGCAGCTTAATTCAATCATTAAATCAAAAACGTTTTAGTGACACTGTCTCTGAGCAGCTATCAGCCGATGATTTAGGCGCATTGCCTGATGTGTCTATGGCTGATGCATTAACACGTCTGCCGGGGATCTCAGCGGTACGCACTGGTGGCCAAGCTGCCGAAATCAACATTCGCGGTTTATCCGGTGGATTTGTTTTTTCGACACTAAACGGTCGTGAGCAAGTATCTACCAGTGGTAGCCGTAGTATTGAGTTTGACCAATATCCGTCTGAGTTAATCAGCTCGGCGGCGGTGTATAAGTCGCCAAAAGCCTCACTCATTGAAGGTGGCGTAGCGGGGACGGTAGAGCTACAAACAGCCAGCCCATTGGATAACGATCAGCAACACAAATTTACTGCGAATGTACGTGGTATGTATAACGACCGTGCTTCAGAGGTATTTGATGCCACCGAATACGGCGACCGTATTAGCTTTTCTTATCAAGGCAAATTTCTTGACGATACGTTAGGTGTGGCATTGGGTTACGCGCGACTATTCCAGCCAAGTGTGGCGACGCAGTTTATCGGTTTTGCTTATAACGGCAATAAAGATGTTGATGGACTGGCCAATGATACTGATGGTCCAGTAGATAACCCTGCTAATGAATACATTAGCGAGGGTTTTGAGCTTCAGCACTTAGGTGGTGAAGAAACCCGTAATGGTTATTTAACCTCAATTGAATGGGCACCAGCTGATAACTTTAAACTAAAAGGTGATGCGTTTTTATCGCGTTTTGATAGCGAATCATTTGCCCGTGGTTTTCGGGTTAAGTTTGGTGGTCCGTCTGCGGTTTATGCTAACCCAGTACTTGACGGTAATGCGGTGATTGGTGGCGCGATTAACCGCACATCAAACAGCTTTACCCGTGTTGAAATCGTTAATGATGATAACCAAGACTTTGATGAAGTAGACAGCTACGGTATTAATGCCGATTGGCAAATTACTGAGCGTTTGAATGTCAATGCTGATGTGTCGTTATCTCGTGCTAAGAGTAATTTCCGTAATGGTTTACTGTGGGCATTGGTTGCAGAAGATGCCACCGTTGAGAACCCTGTGTTTGATACCAATGTATCGCTTAATTATCAATTGAACGGCTTAAACTTGCCTGATGTAGGTTTTAACCAAGCCGACGCATTTAGCGATATTGACCGCGTTATGGTCAGTAAATACGGTATTTATCCGTATGAAAATGAAGATGAAGTTAAAGCGTTCCGACTCGATTTTAAGTATGAGTTAGAGAATAACTGGTTTAGCTCAATTGAATTTGGTGCTCGTTACTCTGACCGTGAATACAGCAATAATCGCTCAGTATTCGAATACGGTAACGATGGTGCATTCTCTTCGACTCAACCACCGCTTCGCCTTACTGATGACATGACCACCGTAGTTGATTGGCAAGGTGAGTTTAGCTATTTCCCATCATACCTAGCGATAGATTTAGATAAAGCGCTCAACGCGTGGTTCCCAAGTGGTATTCCGCAGCCAGTACAAACCTGGGGTAATGCCGATGGTGTTGTTGATTTAGATGGTGATGGTGAGCCAGATGCACAAGGTTATACCACTAACTATTCATGGACCATGTTACAAAGTGGTTCAGTGTATGAAGAAGTGGTATCAGCCTACCTGATGCTTAACATTGATACCGAAATTGGCACTCTACCAGTCACAGGTAACATTGGTATTCGCCGAGTAGATACCGATCAGTCAGCGACGGTACTCGAAAACGTCGGTGGCGATCCGCAACTCGGTGCGCAGTATATTGTTGATGACAATGGCATTGTTAACGACCTATATGCACCAAGCGTGTTAGGCATTAAATACACAGACTACCTGCCTTCATTAAACCTGAACTTTAAAGTGAGTGACGCGACACAAATTCGTTTTGCTGCGGCAAAAGTGATGGCGCGTGCTCCGATTAACCGTTTAGCGGGCGATGCCAGTGCATCGGTTAACAATGACGGCGAAATTAACGGTTCAAGTACCAATAACCCATTCTTAAAACCTTTCTATGCTGATCAATACGATATCTCGTACGAGCAATACTTTGAAGACACCGATGGTGCACTGGTTGTTGCTGCGTTTTATAAGAATATCGACTCATTCATAGACACGGTAGCCATAGAGAACTTTGACTTTAAGGGTAATGGTTTTAACGTGCCAGACTACATTGTTGACCCTGTCAGCGGTGAGCAAATCGAAACCACTAATGGTGTGTACACAACTGCGGTTAACAATGCTAAGGGCGGTTATATTCGTGGTATTGAGCTTGCCTATACGCAAGTTTTCTCTTTCTTACCCTCACCGTTTGAAGGCCTAGGTATTAACGCCAGTTACTCGTATACAGAGAGCGAAGTGCAGTCTATCACCGATTTAGGTGGCGATTCTGTATCGCAAGACTTGCCTGGCCTTTCAAACAATGTCTTTAACGGCACACTTTTTTACAGCTATGAAAACTTTGAAACACGTTTGAATGTGCGTTATCGCGATGATTTCGTATCAGAGCAAGTTGCTGTCAATGAGCAAGTGGTGAATTTTGATGCGGAAACGGTTGTCGATTTCCAAACATCGTATCAGTTCACAGATTCATTCGGCATGTTATTACAAGTGAATAACCTGACAGATGAACCAACACAAAGCTACTTTGGAACAACCAGTAAAACAGGCACTACGCAATTTTTTGGTCGTCAGTTTTATTTAGGTTTTACCTATAACCATTGATCAGTAAGTTGGAGATAAAAATATGAAAATAATAGCTAATTTTAGCCGCTTACTGATTGCATGTAGCATGGTATTGCTAGCTGCATGTGGTGGTGGCGCAAGTAACGATATAGATTCAGGACAAGTATTATTGACCTGTAGTGTCCCGCAAGTTCCCAATGAAGCAGGGACTGAGTGTGTTGATCCGCCACCGATTAGTTGTCCGGCACCAACGGTACCCGATGAGAATAATGAAAGCTGCGTAGTAGGCGCTGATCCCACTTTACCTGATCCTGTGGTTTTCCCTGCTGATGACGAAGCCATTTTATTCTATAACCGCACCAGTGACGATGCCTACGAAGGCTATCGATTACACTCATGGAATAACGATGACTGTGATTCTTACGCAGCACCGTTTGATGCCACTGATTGGGCAAATGGTCATGAATACGATGGTATTGACCCTAACTATGGCGCGTACTGGATTGTAAAACTAAAAGAGGGTTACAACGAGTGTGCTAACTTCATCGTGCATATTGGTACCGAAGGGTCTGGCAAAGCGTTTGGTGATGTTGATTTAAAAATGCCATTGATGCAGGACGATGAAAAGTTCCAACGCATGAACTTTACCATTCATGGTGAACCATCAGTATTTGAATATCCAATTGTTAGCTTAGGTGAGCGTCCGGTGAGTATTTCTGGTGCATCAGCGCATTGGATAGATTTATCTACTGTGATTTATCAGCCAAGTAATGAGCTGACAAGTATCATTAAATTACACTCATCAAGCAGTGCTGATTTAAAAGTTGATGAAGATACAGGTGAGTTAAATGGTCAAGTGGTTGAGCTTACATCGACATCTTTAAGCGATGAGCAAATCGCTAAAGTACCACACCTTGCTGGATGGAATGCGTACCAAGGTAGCTGGGATGCAGCCGCTGCAAAAGAGCTTATTAAACAGCAGTTAGTTGTGGCAGGCTACGATGCTGATGGTAAGCTAATTGAAGCAACCTATGTGCAAACCGCTAAAGCCCTCGATGACTTATATACCAGTGGCGAAAGTGACGCTAATGAAGCACAACTTGGTGTGCATTACGCCAATAATGGCATTGATGTGTCGGTATGGGCGCCGACTGCAAGCAATATGAAATTAGCGCTGTATGATGCTGATAAAACAGAGCTTGAACAACTTGCTATGACCTTTGATAGCGCAACGGGTATTTGGTCTAGCAATGTCGATATCAGTCACGATCGTCATTACTACCGCTTTATGTTTGATGTTTATCATCCGACGACTAAGCAAATTGAAAGCTTATGGAGCACTGATCCTTATTCACTCAATGTTTCAACCAATGGTTTATATAGCCAACTAATTAACCTTGATGATGAAGATACTAAACCGACTGGCTGGGATGAGCGTATGGTGCCAACGATTGATTACCCTGAGCAAGCGGTAATTTATGAAGGCCATGTGCGTGATTTTAGTGTGCGTGATGAAACAGTCAGTGAAGCAAACCGTGGTAAGTATCTTGCGTTTACTGAGCTTGATAGCGCACCAATGCAACATCTTAAAAAGTTAGCAGATAATGGCTTAACACATTTCCATTTACTGCCACTGACTGATATTGGCACCATTGATGAAGATGCTAGTCAGCGTGTTGATATTACTGCAACCTTAGGTGATTTATGTAGCCGCATTGACGATGATGCCGATGCATGTAAAACCGAAGATAAGAGTGCATTGATAGTTGATTTAATGGCGTCATACCTACCAGGTTCTGATGATGCTCAAGCACTTGCTAATGCAATGCGTGGTGTTGATAGCTTTAACTGGGGTTACGATCCGCATCATTTTATTGCGCCTGAAGGCTCTTACGCTTCATCGCCTGAAGGTATTGCACGAGTCAAAGAAACGCGTGCGATGATCCAGTCTTTACAAGAAATTGGTTTACGTGTCGTGCTTGATGTTGTTTACAACCACACGACCTCATCAGGTGTTTGGGATAAATCAGTCTTCGATAAACTAGTACCAGGTTACTACCACAGATATAACGAAACATCAGGCGATATCGAGCGTTCAACCTGTTGTGAAAATACAGCAACAGAACATGTCATGATGGATAAGTTTGTTGCTGATTCTATGGTGATTCTAGCCCGTGACTTTGGTTACGATAGCTTCCGCTTTGATGTGATGGGGCATATGCCAAAAGCATCAATAATGACCGCGCTTAGTGCAGTACAAGCGGTTGACCCTGATACCTACTTCTATGGTGAAGGTTGGAACTTTGGTGAAGTCGCTGATAACCGTTTATTTGTGCAAGCTAAACAAATGGATATGGCAGGCACTGAAGTAGGCACCTTTAATGACCGTATCCGTGAAGCAATTCGTGGTGGTGCATTCTTTAGCAATAATGCCACAGATGGCAATTTATCTGAGCAAGATACGTTGCGTTTATCACTGGCAGGTAACTTACAAAACTACATTCTTAAAGACTTTAAAGGTAATTCAGCAAAAGGCAGTAGCTTTAGTTGGAGTGGTCAGCCTGCGGCTTATGCACTTGACCCAGCTGACAGCATTAACTATGTCTCTAAGCATGATAACGAAACATTGTGGGATCAGCTGCAATATAAACATGGCACTAACTTAAGTATTGAAGAGCGTGTGCGTGTTCACAATATGGCTTTAGCTATGCCGCTGATGAGCCAAGGTATTCCATTTATGCAAATGGGTGCTGATATGCTGCGTTCTAAATCAATGGATCGTAACAGCTATGATTCTGGTGATTGGTTCAATTTTGTTGATTTCAGTAAAGAAACCAACAACTGGAATGTAGGTTTACCACCTGCGCAAGATAACCAAGCGAAGTGGGGCGAAATTGCACCTATTTCGGCAAATACGAATGCGCAAGCGATGGCTAGCGACATTGAATACGCAAGTAATGTATTTACTGAGTTCTTAGCAATTCGTAGTGCCAGCCCACTATTTAGTTTAACCACAGAGCAAGACATCTTAGACCGCGTTGGCTTCCACAATATTGGTAAGCGTCAACAGCAAGGCTTAGTCGTGATGAGTATCGATGATGGCGTTGGTTTGACTGATCTAGATAGCCAATACGATGCCATTGTTGTGGTGATGAACGGCACTGAGCAAAGCTTATCGCATACGGTATCAACGGCTGCGGGTTTTGAGCTCCATCCTGTTTTAAAAGCGAGTGTTGACTCTAGTATGTCAGCGGCAAGCTTTATAGCTGGTGAGGGCGAAGGTACCTTTAATGTTCCGCCATATACTGTTGCTGTGTTTGTGAAACCACAAGCTGATGCACAAGGCGAAGGCCTAAGTGCCGATGCGACTGTGGGGGCACCTGATATCGTACCATTTGGTAGCACGACGGTTTATGTTCGTGGCTCGTTAAACGACTGGGGTACGGCAAATAGCTTTGAATATGTGGGTAATGGCGAGTACAAAATTGCCATTCCTCTAACTGCGGGTAGTTATGAGTTTAAAGTCGCTTCAGAAGATTGGTCTACTGTTGATTTTGGTGCGCTTTCTGCTGATGTTGCTGAAGTGATCGAAGGTGAAGATGAGCCGCTAACACGCAGTGGTGCCAATATGATCTTTACGGCGGCAATGGATGCTGTTTATGTGTTCTCATTCGATGCCACAGACACCGATAACCCAGTACTTAAGGTTTATAACGAAGAGCCATTTGTTGGCACTGCAATTTATGTACGCGGTAGCTTAAATGATTGGGGTACCAGTGACGAACTGATGTATCAAGGTAAAGGTATTTATACCTTCACTAAACAGTTAACAGCGGGTAGCTATGAATTCAAAGTAGCCTCTGAAGACTGGAGTACGGTGGATTATGGCTCAGGTGAAAGCAGCGCGGCAGTCACTGTGGGTACAGAAAAACTGCTCGCAGTAAAAGGTGCAAACATGACAATGGATATTGCAAACGATGGTCAATATCAGTTTGTGTTTGATGCCAGCAACCTTGAAGAGCCACTCATGAGTGTATTTAATGCAGAAATGTTTGGCGCAACTCAGGTTTACTTACGCGGTAGCGTTAATGGCTGGGGCACAGATAACCCACTGATTTATGCTGGTGATGCGATGTACAGTACCACCATGACATTAGAAGCAGGTGATTATGAGTTCAAAGTCGCTTCTGAAGATTGGAGTACCGTAGATTATGGCGGCAGCGGTGATGCCCCTGTTGCTGTACTTGGCGAAGCCGCTTTACTAGAAGCCGTTGGCGCCAATATCGCCCTGAGTATTGCAGCTGCTGGCGATTACCGTTTTACAGTGCAAGGACCTGATCTTAGTAAACTAACAGTGACAGTTGAAGCAGTGGAGTAGCTTTCCCTGCAGTACCCTTAAGCCGGGCTTTTGCTCGGCTTTTTTTGTATTTAATGAAAAGTTTGTATATTGTCATAACTACTTATCAAGGAGCCTATGATGACAGAAACCAGTTTATTGAGTGCCAGCTTTGATCCAAAAGTAAAACAGTATTGGTTATTACTGGGTATTTTTACCTGTGTGATTAGTATGGTAGGTATCCCTTTCATTCCCATTGTTGCGTTAATAATCTGGCTGGTGGCAGGGCGTATTTTAGCGGCGATGTCAGCCACGTTGCTAACGCGTAAGTTAGTGGTAAAACGCGGTGTATTCTTTAAAGAAGAAAAATCGATCCCACTTGAAAAAATAACCGATGTGGCACTTAGCCAAGGTCCTTTGATGCGTCAATTTGGTCTTTATCGACTGAGTTTTGAAACGGCAGGTCAATCAGGGCAAGGTGCATTGGTATCATTACTCGGAGTGGTTGATGCAGAGGCCTTTCGCGAAGCAATCTTGAAACAAAAAGATGAGATGACGCAAAGCAGCAGTGCTAAAGCTGAGCATAAACCTGAAGATAGTCAGTTAGAACTGCTGCGTTCACTTACTTATAGCGTAAAAAACATTGAGCAAATGTTAGTTACGCTATTAGATGAAAAGCGTTAAGCCAGTTGTAAAGTAGGGTTACCAGCTTGTACGCTGAGCGCTTTTTGACGCTCGCTAAGCAGTGTGTAATCGGCTGTTTTAACGCTACTTACATAATGCCACTGGGCTAGTGCTTGCTGTTGAGTAAAGGTGACCGTTAAGTAACCGCGTTCCACTAAATTGTTGTAAGCTAAGTCGTTAACCAGTAATGCAATAACTTGCTCAATTTGTGCGACAGCTTCGCTCGGTTGCGTATTCAACGCTAAGTAGTTCTCAAGACCCGGAGAAGAAACCGAAGATGTGGCAAACTCAACACCAGCTGCAGCTTTTGCAGAAACAGGGTTACTGGCATCAGTGACTAATTGTCCTGCCCAGCTGTTATGCGTATCACCCGCTAAAACCACCAAGTTCTTTTGCGCTGCAATTGCAGTCCCAAGTATTACCTCACGTTCATAAGCATAGCCATCCCATGCATCAAGATTATAAGGCGCTGTTGTTTCTACGCGTGCTCTCTGCTCACTAGTAACCGTTGGATCGCCAGCTAATATACGGCCTTTAATTTGCGCAAGCTCACTAAATAACGTGTTTGCTTGAGCAAGTAACTCAGATGGGTCAGCACCGCTTGCTTGAGTCACTTGAATATTCATAAGTAACTGCAAAATCTCAAATGGCAAATGCATTTTGGTCATCAGCACTTGTTGCCCAAGTACTTGCCATTGTGTTGTTGCTGTTGTTAAACCATCAGTTAGCCATGTAAGTTGCTCGTTACCTAATAGGGCACGAGTCGGTGAGCTAATTGCTGCAACAAAGTCAGTTTGTCCTTGGCTACTGGTTAAATCGAAATCTGCATAATTAACTTGCTCGTCGCGAGCTAAAACACGGGTATCGAGCATGTGTAACGACACTAAATTACCAAACTCAAAGCGTCGATAAATACGTTCTTTATCGGCTACATTACGGATAGGCATCCATTCAAAGTAGGCTTGTAGCGCATGCATTTTACGCTCGCTAAATTCACCTTCGCCGTCGTTGTGATTTTCAGCGCCACTGCGCCATGTATCATTAGTTATTTCATGGTCGTCCCAAACAGTAATAAATGCACACTGACTATGGGCAGCTTGCAAGTTATCGTCTTTACGATAATGGGCGTAACGTTTGCGATAATCCGCTAAAGAAATGATTTCATCGCTATTGTCATCAGGTAATAAACGGCCAAGCTCGGCGGCATCTTCAGTGGCATAACCTGTATTACTATATTCATAGATGTAGTCACCTAAGTGCAGTACTGCATCTAAATCGGTTTGTTTTGCGATTTCACCATACACATGGAAGTAGCCTGCAGGATAGTTAGCGCAAGAGACAACGGCAAATTTTACTTGTTCTATGTTGTCGGTTGGAAGCGTTTTACCTGCTCCAGTGGGTGAGGTTTTACCATTACTTATGAAGCGGTAGTAATAGGTAGTGTTGGCATCGAGACCTTGCAGATCAACTTTTAAGGTGAAGTCGGTTGCATCGCTTACCTGTGTTTCGCCATCATGGCTAATGGTTGTGAAGTTAGCATCTGTTGAGGCTTGCCAAACAACGTTAACACTCGTGACGTTTTCAAGTGGAGTTATGCGAGTCCAAATAATGAGGCTGTCGGCGAGCGGGTCGCCACTGGCAACACCGTGATCAAAGCTGACAGGGATTTGCTTTGTAGTTTCGTCATCATCGTCATTAAGACTACAGCCCGTTAAACCAAAAGATAAAACGGCGGCTCCAAAACCAGCCGCCGATGCTTTTAAAAAGCGTCTGCGCGTAAAAGTCATTGCTCTGTACCTATAAGTAGAAAAGTACGAGCTTATCCGACCAGTGTTACTGTTCTATGAAGTTAAAACACCTGACAAATTTGTTCGGCATTACAGGTGATTACAGTGACATTTTCGTAACCAACACGAGTCAGAGCTTCGGCACTGAGTGTGGCACGGGCACTACTTGCACAGTGTAAGTATATGGGTCTTGCAGGATCTTTTTCGATTTCCATTAATTTCATTTCAAGTACACCACGTGGGATATTAATTGCACCTGTCGCTGCTTTAGTTGCGTGCTCAGCAGGTTCGCGTACGTCTATTAATAAACCATGGTTTTCGCTTAACTCTTGTTTTGCTTGGTCAGCGCTAATGCGGCGCTGGTTTGGGGCAACAATTTTCATTAAGTCAGGAATTGGTGTCAGCATACTAATCCTCCATGCCAAGTTTGCGTAAAATGGTGATCATTGGGCACCATTTCGTGAATGCCGATTGAATTAAGTTTAGAGCAATAAATACCGTAAACCAAATCCACAGCGGACTGTGAAACTGTTGTAGCAACAATGAAATACAGATCATTACACCAGCAATTAGGCGAAGCGCGTCATTTAGTTTCATAAAAAGACCTCGATAACAGAGTGATGTATTTAATATATTAGATAATACTACATTAGTAAATTCTAATATTAGACTTTTCTAATATATCAATCTATACTTTAGCGGTATTTTAAGAATATAGAGTAGTGTGATTATGAACATCGATTTTGCGGCTATGGCCGACAATGTGGAACAAGCAGAGCAAATGCTAAAGATATTGGCGAATAAAAATCGCTTGATGATCTTATGTTCGCTGCAAGATGGTGAAATGAGCGTGAGCGAATTAAACGAAGCTGTGCCGTTGGCGCAGTCAGCATTATCGCAACACTTAGCGGCACTAAGAAAAGCTCAGATAGTCGCGACTCGACGCGAAAGCCAAACTATCTATTATCGCGTGGTGGATGAAAACGTAGTATCGATCTTAGCAACCCTATATGGTTTATTTTGCAAAGGTAATTAAGCAATGAATGCTATCGATAATGCAGTAAAAAACAGCTTGAGCGGCCGCCTCCCTGTCATTATTTTTATTATGTCGGTGCTGCTTGGCCTAATGGCATTAAAGCAAACCCCCCGTGAAGAAGAACCGCAAATTGTGGTTCCAATGCTTGATATTTATGTGGCAGCACCAAACGTCGAAGCGCCAGAAGTAGCTAGGCTGGTAACTGAACCATTGGAGAAGTTATTAGCGCAATTGACGGGCGTTGAGCATATTTACTCGACCACACAAAGTAATGCTGCTGTCGTTACTCTTCGCTTTGAAGTCGGTCACGATCGTGAGCAAGCCATTCTCGACACTTACGCTAAACTCTATAGCTATCAACACACGATGGCGTCAGTGATCAGCTCATGGCAAATACGTCCGGTTGAAGTGAACGATGTGCCCATTGTGATGCTGGGCTTATTTAGTAAAGATCCAAAACTTTACGATGACTATCAACTAACTCGTTTTGCCAACGAAATCGCTAACAGTTTACAGCGCATCGAAAACACCAGCGAAGTGAAAGTGATTGCTGGTCGAACTCGTCAATTAACGATTAACCTTGATGCAAGTGCTCTTGCTGCACACCAAACAACCCTAACCGATGTGTATTATGCGCTTAGCGTATCTAATCAATTGGTGAACGTGGGCAGTGTTGTTGAAGGTAAGCAGCAAATTGCTTTACAAGTGGGGGATGTTTTACGCTCTCAATCTGCGATAGAACGGCTTGTTGTCAATGTGGTTAATGGTAAGAGTGTTTACCTAAGTGATGTCGCCGAAGTGAGTGATGGTCCAAGCGAAGCACAAAGCTATCAATGGCTGGCTCAATCAGATAACCAGCAACAACTTCCTTTAGTGACTATTAGTGTCGCTAAGCAAGCTGGCACCAATGCGGTCGCTGTGGCCAACGAAGTGCACAGCATGATGGACACTTTATCGGCTAATCTATTGCCAGATGAAGTGGGCTACACCGTACTGCGTGACTATGGTCAAACCGCGAACGAGAAAGTAAATAACCTTACCTCAAGCTTAGTGTTTGCGGTATTTACCGTGGTTATTTTTGTTGGCGTATTTTTAGGTTGGCGACCAGCAATTGTGGTTGGTTTAGCGGTGCCTATTTGCTACGGCATCACCCTGACACTTGATTTTGCCTTTGGTTATACAATTAACCGAGTCACACTATTTGCACTAATACTTTCTTTGGGGTTATTAGTTGATGATCCAATTACTGGGATAGACAACATAAGTCGTTTTTTAACCCACAAAGGCGATAAAAAACAACGCATAGTTGATGCCATGAGCGAAATTCGTGTGGCGCTGTTTATGTCTACATTAACCATTATGGTGGCGTTCATCCCACTTGCGTTTATCACTGGCATGATGGGGCCGTACATGGCACCAATGGCATTTAATGTGCCAATTAGTGTAATGGTTTCGACCATAGTGGCATTTTTTGTTACGCCTTGGTTGGCAATGAAACTACTTAAAGCGCCAGTCGATGACAGCGTACAACTCGATGCCAATCAGCATGGTTTATATGAGCGCATATTATCACCATTACTTGAGTCTAAAGGCCGCGCCAAACTCGTTTTATGGACTACATTAGCCTTGTTTGTCGCCAGTGCCATGTTACCCGTAATGCGTGCAGTGCCTTTAAAGCTATTACCGTTTGATAATAAAAACGAGTTGCAAGTTTTAATCGATATGCCAGAAGGCACAAGCCTTGAGCAAACCGCTGCTTTCACTAGACAAGTACAAACCATCACTTGGCAATTAAATGAAGTAAGTGAGGCGGCAGCCTATGTTGGTCAGCCATCAAGCATGGACTTTAATGGTATGGTGCGTGGTTATTATCGACGTGAAGCTGCTAATTTAGCTGAGCTCAGAGTATTACTGCTTGATAAAACTGAGCGTGATCATCAATCTCATGGCGTGGTAATGCGTTTGCGAGCGGCATTAGCGCCACTGGCAACCGATGGCATTGTAATTAAAGTGGTTGAAGTGCCACCAGGTCCGCCGGTTTTAAGTACCTTAGTGGCCGAAGTGTACAGTGAGCCATTTGTTGATACAGAGACTCACTATCAAGCAGCCCTTGCTGTTGCAGCAAGGTTAAAACAAGAGCCGCATGTGGTTGAGGTTGATACCAGTATTGCTGCTAATGCACCCTTACAACGTTTTGTTACCGATAAAAGTAAAGCGTCATTGTCGGCGGTGTCTACGCAAGATATTGCCCAGACCTTAGCTATTGCCTCGCATGGGCAAAATGTTGGGGTGTTATATGTTAGCGGCGAAACAGATCCTGTCGATATTAAACTGCAACTACCATATCAAGATCGTAACCAATTTGCTCAATTACTGGCATTACAAGTTCGTGGTGATAGGGAGCTTGCAAAAACCAGTGATGAATTTGGATTGCAAAGTGCGCCGCGTCCGCTGGTGGCGTTATCTGAGTTAGGTGAATTTCAGCATCAAGATGTTGCCAAGCCAATTATGCGTAAAGATCAGCGTAATGTTGTGTATGTAATGGCTGAGCTAAATGGCCGTACACCCGCTGAAATTATTGCTGACGTTAATGCCGACTTAGGCATCAGCGCTGACGAATTTAGCCAAACTGATTGGCAAAGTAGGCACTTTTTCAATAATGGTGGTAGCCAAGCTTGGCAATTACCTGCTGGCACTGACGTGACCTTTAGTGGTGAAGGCGAATGGCGAATTACCATTGATGTATTCAGAGATATGGGTATTGCCTTTGCGTTTGCGCTAACAGCCATTTTCATCATCTTACGCATTCAAACAAACTCTGCGAGTTTGTCACTGATCATCATGTCGGCTATTCCATTAACCGTAATAGGGATCATGCCGGGCTTTTGGCTATTAAATCAATTTGGAGAGCGCAGCATTGCTGGTGCTCCTGAGCCGGTGTTATTCACTGCAACAGCCATGATTGGCATGATTGCACTTGCTGGTATTGTGGTTCGTAACTCACTTATTTTAGTTGAGTTTATTAATCAAGCTCGCGGCCAAGGTATGGCAATTAAACAGGCTTTGATTGCCGCAGGTACGGTGCGTATGCGCCCAGTGTTACTGACCGCGGGAACCACCTTATTAGGTAACTTGGTGATCACCCTAGACCCGGTATTTAGCGGTCTAGCGATCGCAATTATTTTTGGTATTGTGGCATCAACATTGTTCTCATTATTTGTTGTGCCGCTGGTTTATTATTTAGTGTTTGCAAAGGATGCAGCCAAAGAGGAACAAGCTCATGCAGGGTAAATCGAAACTTATTGGTTCAATCATCGCGTTATCTGTGATCATTGTGGCGGTACTTTACATGGCGGGCAGTTTCTCTGATAAGCAAGCTGCAGGCATGAAAAACCCATCGGCAAATGATTACACTGGTCAGTTAGTGACAGTGACACTGGCAGATATTGCGCGTGACGAAGTTGTACCGGGCACCGTGATTGCAAAACAAAATACGCAAATCTCTTCTCGTGTAATGGCACAAGTTGAGCGTTTAAATGTACGCGCTGGCGATACTGTAAAACAAGGTGACGTGCTAATTACCTTGCAGCAAGATGACTTTAAAGCAGGGCTTGCTCAAAGCGAAGCACAAATAAATGCTATTAATGCATCGCTGACTCAAGCTGAGAAACAACTAAAGCGTATTAACGATTTATACAAGCAAGGCTTGGTATCTGTTAGTGAATACGACGATGCAAAAGCAAGGTTCGATAATTTAACGGCGAATCTAGCGATTGCTAAGCAGCAGCAAACACAAGCGCAAGTTGCACTGAGTTTTACGCAAATTAAAGCGCCGATTTCAGGTGTTGTGGTTGAGCGTTTTGCAGAGCCTGGCGATACCGCAACTCCTGGCACGCCATTACTCGCGCTGTATAACCCACAACAATTGCAATTAGCATTTAATGTTAGAGAACAACAAGCAATTAAATTGAATGTTGGTCAAACTTTAACGGTTAAACTACCTGCTTTATCAACGTCAATGCCTGCCACAGTGACAGAAATTGTGCCCGTTGCTGATAGTGCTGCGCGTAGTATGGAAATCCGTTTAGAAACAGATGCCCAAACTGGGTTAATGCCTGGGCTTTATGCACAATTACAATTACCGCTCGCCACTGAAAAAGGGGTGTTGATTGAGTCAAGCTGGGTGCACCAATACGGCCAATTGAGTATGGTCTATTTACTTGAAAATAATCAGATAGTGCGTCGCTATGTGCGCCTTGGCGAAATGCTCGATGGCCAGCAGCACATCGTTTCTGGTTTAAACCCGGGTGATGTGCTGGCTGTTGATTTTAAAGCTAAATAAAGGTCGCTATTTCGTCCAGCGACTTTTTCACTAAGGCATGCTCAGGGATGGTTGCATCTGTGCCTGGGTAGCCTGCAATTAGCAGCATGTAAGGGCGCTCATTATCTTTATCACGACCACAAATTTCGGTTAAAAAGCTCATTGGTTTTGGTGTATGCGTAAGGGTTGCAAGGCCAGCTCTGTGTAGTGCTTGAATTAAAAAGCCGGTTGCTAGGCCAACAGATTCATGAACATAGTAATTGGTATTTTTGTCATCGGCAGAAATACCGCCTTTCTTTTGACTAAACACGGCAATTAGCCATGGTGCATGCTCAAGGTAGGGCTTACTGGCATCGGTGCCAAGTGGTTTTAAGGCATCTAACCATTCTTCACCCGCGCGACCTTCATAAAATGAGCGCTCTAGTTTTTCAGCGGCTTCTCGAATTTGTTTTTTTACATCGCTGCTGTGTATTGCTACAAAGTGCCAAGGTTGATGATTGGCCCCACTGGGTGCAGTGCCTGCCGCTTTAATACAGGTTTCGATAATTTCTTTTGGCACTGGGCGGTCGCTAAAGCTGCGAATACTGTGGCGACGCTGACTCACGGCTAAAAACTCTTCGGCGCGTTTAAGCATCTCGTCATGAGGGTACTCAATAAAGTCATTGAGTGGCTGATTTTTGTGTTCTTGCATGGCTTTTCGCTTCTTGTGTGTTGATGATTTTAATTATGAATATGTTGGTTTCGGCGATAGTCTTCTAATTCATTGCTCAACCAATCTTTTGCATTGAGTAACGACCCATTGCTGAGTCTTACTTTATAGGGCTTACCGCTCCATGAGCTTTTACTCGCCAGATTTTCGATAAACTTTTCGGCAGTTTTTGCATAGCGGGTCGCTTTTCGATACTTCATAGCAAGGTGTTCGGCAGCATCTTGGCTTGAGTGCTCGGTGCCGTTGCGAATAAATACGGCATCGCTTTTAGCGACAAAATCAATGAGGTGATTTATCTCTTGTTCTGGGGTTGCTGCATCACTGAATTGGCTAATGCTCAATAACATTAATGCGATTAACCAATATCCTTTCATTGTTACTTTCACTGTACTTTTTGCTCTATGGTTAGGGTTGTAATTATTGGATTATGATCTGAGCTTACAAGCTCAGGCACTATAGTTGTCTCTATTTTGACACCACGCACCCATACTTGGTCAAGTGCTAATCCAAATGCTTTGGTGCGTTTATCATTTAAATAAATAGCTTCGTGTAAACCTAGCTGGGTTAATGTTTGCTGTAATAAGGCTTGGCGCTCATCACTCCAAGTATTGAGATCACCGGCAAATACAATAGGGCCTTTATGCGTTCGCATAATGGCGGCGGCATCGTCTAGCTGTTGTTTAAAGTCACTAACACCCATCGTAAAGTTAATGGCATGCAAGTTTATACTCAGTAATAACTGTTGGTTTGGCAGCGCATACTCCACAATATTGGTCGCTTTTGGACTACGTAGCCAAGGTTCTTTATGGGTGAGTGTGCAATGCACCGCGGCGGGCCAGCGGCTGAGTGTCATAACCCCAGATTGCACGCCGCCGCTCTTATACCCTTTTGCAAAGCGCCAATAGGGTTTGAGTTTTGTAAGCGCAGGTTCTTCGATAGCTTCTTGCAGTAACACAATATCAGCATCGGCATTTAGGTTTTGCAAATCGGTGAGTAAGCCATCTATTTGTGCCTTGTAAATATTCCAACTCAACAACTTAAACTGATAGGGCAAAATATAATGTTCAGCGTAAGTTTGCATGCGACTTTGTGCTAACTGCTGTTGGCAATTAGCAAGGTTCACAGCGGTTTTGGTTATACCTTGTTGCTCATCAGAGCTAGGATCGCTTGAAAAGCTATACCAAGACAGCGCACTCAAGCACACAAGTAATAAAAATATACGCAGATATGCCGTCATAATGACCTTTAGTTACGTTCCTTGAGAGTTAGTCGTTGTAAGCCTCAGTTTAGTTCAAAGGCTAAATGTTAGAAACTGTAGTATTTTCTACAATTTCTATACGCTTTCTTACCCAAAATGAGTACTCATATTCTTATACTTACTGAGCTTAACAACTCAGACAAAGGAACTACTCATGAAACAAATGGCCTGTATGCTGCTCGCCTTATCGGTGACAGCGTGTTCATCAGTCACCATAGTGCCAGAAAAAACAACCAATAAATTAGCCACTAAAGCTGATTACCAAGATAGCCGCCCATTCTTTTTGTGGGGCCTCGTTGGTGAAGAGCGCGTTGATGTAAAGGCTATTTGCCAAGATAAAAAAGTTGCCCAAATGCAATCGCAACAAACATTCGCTGATGGCGCATTAGGACTCGTTACACTCGGAATTTATGCTCCTCACACAGTAAAAGTATGGTGTGAGCAACAAGCACAGGAGCTACAACTATGAAAAGCCTACTAGTAACAACTGTGTTAGTGGCAACCTTAAGTGGTTGCACAAATATCTACTTTGATAACGGCAGTGCCGTTCAAGCAAATAAAGCACCTGCAACAGAACAATGGCATCATAACTTTGCCGCGGCGCTTTACGAAGGTTCAAAGCCTGTCGACTTATCTGAGGAGTGCCCAGATTCAGAGTGGCAAACCATTCACACTTATAAGTCGTTCACAAATGGTCTAGCTGAAGTTGCAGTAAACCAAGTTGGGCCTATTTGGTACCCGAAAACAGTTGAAATAAGCTGTGCTCAAGTACCTTTCAAGCCAGACTAGTTACTCATAACGCAGTGCATCAATTGGGTTTAAGCGTGCCGCTTTAATAGCGGGCGCTAAGCCAAACACAATACCAATCAATGAAGTAAAGCCAAATGACAGCATAATCGCCCAACCCGGTATGTAGGCATCTGGCATGCTCGGCACTGAGACTGAAATTAGTGCCGCAGCACCATAGCCTATCGCTAAACCAATTAAACCACCAAACAGTGATAGCACCACCGCTTCAACTAAAAATTGCAGCATTATAAAGCCTGGTGTTGCCCCTAATGCTTTTAAAGTACCAATCACACGAGTACGCTCTGTTACCGAAACCAGCATGATATTCATCACACCAATACCACCAACCACCAGGCTAATACCCACTATCCCCGCGGTAATTGCGGTAGCACTTCCGGTGAATTTATCGATATTAGCACGGGCTTTTTCGGCTGTTTCAAATTCAAAGTCGTCATCTTCACCGTCTTTTAGTTTATGTAGTTGACGTAAGATGCGGCGAATTTTACCCAGTACTTGCGCTTCGTTAGCATCGTCTTTCAACCGAAACATCATTTGAACATTGGTATCAACACTGCCGCCTTCTAGCGCACTCATGGTACTTATCGGTATATTAATGTAATCGTCTTGGTCAAAACCTAATAAGCTACCTTGTTTTTCAGCAACGCCAATAATGCGAAACCACTCACCACCGAGTTTGATATATTCACCTACAGGGTTTTCAGGCAGGTTGAGCTTTTCGATAATTGAAGGGCCAATAAACGCCACTCGACGGCGTTTTTCATCATCTTCTGCGCGAATAAATCGGCCGAGTTCTGGGTAGGTGCGGTAAGCTTTTTGGTAGTCTTGCTCGGTGCCCATTACCCGTGAAGCATGACTTTTATTGCCATACTCAGCTGCACCAGAAAAGCGCCAAGTAAACATCAGCGCAGTAAAGGTTTCGGCTTCTTTAACGCGTGCTTTTAGGGTTAAAAAGTCGCTGTAGGTTAGCTTTGCTTGTTGGCCTACCATTTCTTTTTCTACGCTAGTGTAAGGCTTTATATTTGTCACATCGGGAGACATATCAGCAAGCTGATCATTAATTTGCTTGGTAAACCCTTGCATTACCGCCACTACGGTCACAACCGCTGCAACACCAATAATTATGCCTAAGCAGGTAAGGGCGCTGCGCATTGCATTGGCTTTAATTGCCATCAGCGCCGCTTTAGTGCCTTCCATAACAGCGATAGCAGATTTAAACATGTTGTTTTTCTCCTTCGCCTTTACGGGTATCACTAACAACCTTGCCATCAACCAAACGAATAACCCGTTGGCAGTGATCAGCAATATCTTGTTCGTGAGTAACCAAAATAATGGTGTGCCCCTCGTTATGAAGCTCATCAAACAGCGCCATGATCTCAGTGGTGGTTTTACTATCTAGGTTACCGGTAGGCTCATCACCAAGTAGAATGTGGGGCTTAGTAACCAATGCGCGAGCAATAGCGACACGTTGACGTTGGCCACCAGATAGCTGGCTCGAAAGGTGGTTTACCTTATCGCCAAGGCCAACCCGTTGTAATGATTCGAGCGCTTGTTGCTTTCGCTCTTTGGCAGCAATAAATCGATACACTAAGGGCTGCATGACATTTTCAAGGGCGGATGCTCGTGGTAATAAATTGAAACTTTGAAAAATAAAGCCAACACTTTCATTACGTTGATGAGCAAGCTCCGTTTCGGTCATGCGCTTTACTAGCTTATCTTTTAAATAGTAGTCACCACTGGTGGGAGTATCTAAACAGCCAAGCAAGTTCATCAGGGTTGATTTACCAGAGCCCGAAGGACCAATGATGGCAACATACTCATTTTGAGCAATTTCAATATTAATATCATCAAGGGCTTTGAAAACTTGTTCGCCCATTTTGTATTGTTTATTGATATTACAGAGTTTGATCACCGCAGACATTAGCTAGCACCTTTTTCAGGGCTGTTTTTAACGGCTACCGTATCACCCTCTTTTAGTGAGCTAAGTGGTCTAGCGGGGCCGATAACAATACGGTCACCCTTTGCAACTCCACTGGTTAGTGCTTGTTCGATATCTGACGAAATACCTACCGTTACCGCTGTTTTAGTTACTGTGTTATCTGCGTTAAGCTTCCAAACAAAGTAGCTATCATCCTCTTTTTGAATAGCTTCAATAGGCAGCTTTAAGCCATTTTCGGCAATGCTGGTAGCGATCTCTGCGCGGCAGCTCATTCCGGCATAAAGTTGGCGGTCAGTGGCATCAAGCAGTACTTTTACTTTAAATGATAAGCCTTGTGAACCTGCTTGATTTTTTGCCGATGTGCCAATGTTTATCACTTTGCCAGTGAAAGGTTGATTAGGGTAAGCGGCGGCATAGATGTCTGCATGTTGGTCTAGTTTGATACCGGCGATATCGGTTTCATCCACTCGAAGTTCGGCTAATATTGCGCTTGGATCGGCTACTAGCATCAAGTCTGAGCCAATAATGTTGGTTGTTCCCGCAATAACGGTTTCACCTTCTTTAATATTTACCGAAGCAAGTAGGCCACTCATTGGGGCGCGAAACACGCTTTTATTTAAACGGTCTTCAGCAATTAGTAACGATGCTTGGGCTTGGTTGTAAGCTTCACGTTTTGCTTCAATATCTATTTTTGCTAAATCGCGGGCATTTTGTAGGTTTTCATACACTTCTTGGCCAGCAAGGCCAACTTCATAAAGCTCTTTTTGGCGGCTTAATTGACGCTCGATATTTTTCAAGCGAGTTTCGCTATGCTTAATATCGATTTCGGTCGCGCGAAGCACGGCTTTGTTGCGGGCAACTTCAGATTCAAACGCGGTCGTATCTAGGCGCATTAAAATATCGCCCTCAGTGACACTTTCACCTTCTTCTACAAACACTTTCGCAACACGGCCGGTCACTTCTGAGCGCAGTTGCACTTGGGTGTTAAAGACTAGGTTACCAGAGGCTAAAATTGAATCGGCAATATTACCTTGCTCAACTTCTGCAATATGCATTTCTGGTGCATCTTTATTGCCTGTGACTTGCTTTGATACTAGTAAAGCGACAAATGCCGTAACAGCTAGGCCAATAATAATGGCTTTTTTCATGTTACTTCCTTGGTGGTTAAGAGCGGCATATTGCCGCTCAAAGCAGAATTAAACGAGAGCGATTACAGTCCAAATACCATAAATAACAATACTTGGTAGAGCTGCAAACAGTAGCGCTTTATTGAAAGTGAAATTAGTCCAGCACTTTAAACCGATAGCTGCGATGAAAATGCCCCAAATAGAAAAGATATTGAGACTTTCCAATAAGGTGTATAGTGGGTGGCCAATTTCTAAACCAATTAAAAGTTGGTTAATTGAAGCATAATTAAATAATGATTGTGATATTTGGTCAGTGCTTGCAGTTAACACTAAGATAAGTAAACCAAGGCTTGAAATAATCATTGGCATCATGGTCCAAATGCCAAAGCCATACCACGCGCCATAGCCGTAGTTAGCTTCTGGGTCTTGCTTCGATACAAATAGGTAGTAACCTGCCATCAGAGCATTGATAACAGCTAAACCAATAATGCCACCAAACATTGCAAACCAAACTTGCATATCTATGGTTTGCTCCATGCTTTGGCGAATCATTTTTTGTTCTGCAATAGTGGCATCAACACTGGCTACAGCGACTTGTTGATCGATTAAATATTGCGGGTCAGCTTTATTGTAAAAAGCAAACATGCTGGCTGCGAGAATGCCGGCAAGTAAAATAAAGGCAACAAAAGACCAGCCTTTTGCTTCTTTTAAACCATTAAAGGCTTTACTTGGACTGATAAAAATATCAACCAAAGCGGTCATAACATTTGATGATTTCATTTTTTATTCCTTGTTTTATAACATTTGTTTTTAGGTACTAAAATATCCTGTTTAGTAACAAATTAGCAATTTGTTTTGTAACTGTATGTTAACAGATGTGATTAGTAAATCTGTGATAAGGTTAAGCGGTTAATTTGAGTCGAGTTTATTAGGAAAAGTAGGTCGTTATGGCGAATTGTAATGTACGTTGTATTGATGAGTTGGTATTGGGGTTTTGGCGTTTGTTAGATTGGCAGATAACGCCACAGCAATGCTTAAGCTTTTTAGAAAATGCAATCGATATGGGGGTTTCACATACCGATCATGCTGACATTTACGGTGAATACGGTTGTGAAGCTGAATTTGGCAAAGCACTTAAACTAAAACCAAGCATTCGTGATGAAATCAAAATAATCACCAAGTGTGGTATCAAGCCTGCCTTTGCAAGCCTAGGGTTGCAAGGCAAAGCAAATCATTATGACTCAAGTGCCGCGCATATTATTGCCTCAGCACAGCAGTCACTTAAAAACTTCAATACTGATCGTTTAGATGTATTACTTATTCATCGTCCTGATTACTTGATGAATGCCGATGAAATGGCAGAAGCATTTAATACCCTAAAAGCAAATGGTGATGTGATTGATTTTGGTGTGTCTAACTTTACGCCATCGCAACTTAGCTTGTTGCAGTCGCGTTTAGACTTTGAGCTTGTGACTAATCAAATTGAGTTTTCACCTTACGAAATGAAAGCGCTTGACGATGGTAGCTTAGACCAATGCCAATTGCTTGATATCAAACCTATGCTTTGGTCACCATTAGCAGGGGGTCGTTTATTCTCAAGTGATGATGAAAAAGCGGTACGTTTACGTGCAGTGTTAGAGCAGGTTGGTGCTGAAATTGGTGCTACTGCCATTGATCAGGTTGTTTATGCTTGGCTGTTAATGCACCCGAGTGCACCGTCTGTGGTACTCGGTACGGGTAATATTGAGCGTGTTAAATCAGCTGTTGAAGCTAAGCAGCTTACTATGAATCGTGAACAATGGTATCGCATTTGGCAAGGCTCAACCGGTCATAGTGTGCCTTAAAACGTAAAGTCCAAAACGAGAAAAGGGCCTTACGGCCCTTCGTGTTGCAGCAAGTAACACATTCTTTATAAAGTGAAGTCAACCGCGTAAGCGACGTACACTTTTACATCTGAACCATCTATATCGTTGTCGGCAAGACCAAATGTAAAGCCATCTTTAGATACTGAAACACCGTAGTCGATGATGTCATCATCACCGATGAAATCACCAGAGTAATGGCCAACATGAAGAGCCATTTCTGCGCCAGTACTTCCTACTGGGAAGCTGTAGTCAGCATTTAAATAAAGTGAATCACCAAAATCTGTACCGTCACCGCTTGCTGCTGATGTTGCTAATATTGCTGCACCAAAGGTGAAGCTGCCCATGCTGATGCTACCGTAGATTTCTGAAAAATCAGCATCAGCAGATGATGCTGCATCTGGATACGCATAATATATATAACCAACGTCATAGCTAACGGTTTCATTAATGTCACCGCCAAAACCAGCATAAAGATCTAACTCGTAAGTCATGTCTTCAGCCCAGCTTGCATTCGATACCCAAGTACCTGCATAAAAGCCTGATTCATTAGCGTAATCGATGCCGCCTTGGATAGCTGCATCGCCGCCTGTTTGTTCTTGGCCACGCCACAAGTAGTTAGAAGTCGCTGCTGCATTAGCTGTTACTTCAGCATAAGTATATGTAGAGCTTAACGTTAATAGCGCAATTGCGCTTGCTGCGAACGTTTTTTTTAGTTTTAGCATGTTTCTGTATCCTGTTGTTATGTTGATTTTGCCCTAGTTCAGGTTGCAGCCTGATTATTGTTTGCGGACATAATTATGTGTTGTCTGGATACGATGTAGCACTGGTTGTGCCAAGTTACTTTTGGAAGGGATATTTTATGCTTAACTACTTTAAAAACAGCCTATTAAGCTTACTATTTTTTAAAAATTAGTTTTCTTTGAATTATTCATGCGCACTTGCGTGGTGCAAAAAATAACCTGGTTGCACAATTGCGAAGCAACCAGGTTTTTCTTGTTTGAGAGTGACTTAGCCAAAAATTGCACGCATTAGACTAATTGTTTCTTCGACGCTGCGGCCTTTTTCAACTTCACTGATGATTGAATCGCGCTTAGCTTTGATATGTTCAGGGATATCATCGCTTGCTAGTGCGCGGTCTACCAGTATCTCAGCTGATTCTTTGCCACGGCGTACGGTCTTTTTACCTGCTGAGCTCGTGGTACTCTTAGGTTTGTTTAACAACTTAATATAGTTTGAGTTATCAGCGGTACTTTTATCTGCATAATAAAAGAAGCTCGGTAATAGGGCTTTGATTTCAACCAGAGAGTGTTCAAGCTCATTTGCTGCGTTGGCCATTTTGAACCAAGGCATACTATGAATGGCTTCGACAACATCTTGCCAGTAGCGCTCAAAATCGCGGTTATTAAGCTTAGTAATGCCTAATGCCGCACAAAGAGCATCGAGCTTACTATTTACGATTGGTGTAAACACGTCAGGTCGGCGCATCGCAAGTAAGCGAGTAGCAGGAGCAAGCGTTGGTTTTTCATCGCTGCCATTAAATGCCATGAAGTAAGCAACCATAAAATGCTGATAATGTTCTTGCGTTACTTCACCCTCCAGTGGAATGTGTGCAAGCGCTTCATCAAATGCGCCAGGTAAATCACTCAACATTTGGTGGAAACCTTTTGCGTTCTTGGTAGAAGCAAACCATTCAACGTCGAAGTTATAGCTGCTTGGATCAAGCGAGGCACTGTGTTTACCAGAAAAAGCTAAACGGTCTTCTGGGATCATCTCTTTCAGTGATTGCGATTTAATTGCAGCAATGTAATTAGCTAAGCGTAGTTGCTCATCAAGTGCTATTAGCGCTTGATGCTGTTCGATGAAGCCTGCGATAACCGGCCATGGCGCAACCCTTAAGGTTTTTAACTGCAAAAAGCTGATTGCAGAAATTAATAAGTCATGAAGTTTTTTTAGCGTAGGAAGTTGCTTATCTTCTAATAGATCGTAATTAATGCGATCGCGGCTTGCACTTAATAGCTCATAGCACCAACCTAAAAAGTCTTCAGGATGATTTTCTACTTTAACTGCCATTAGGTTTAAGCTGATATCAGAGGCTTGCTTGAGGATGTTTTGATAAATTTGACTTTCTTGCTCGCCAAGCGCCATTTTTGACGGTGAAATAAGCAGTTTCTTCATGCTTAATCGATACTCCAGTTTTGACCAAATTGGGTTGTTTAATTTTAGTACACAGGGTGCAAAAACAACAGGGTCGTGCATCATACCGAAGTAATGAAATGATGCAATCTTACTGATAATTTATAAGTAAGATTGCCACTGATTTTTAGATTAATCGTTGTCATCGAGTGTAAATAATTGCTCAACGGCCACTTCAAAGTGAGCAGCAATTTTTAACGCAATAATCACTGAGGGTATAAAGCGGCCTGTTTCAACTGTGCTAATAGTTTTACGTGATACTGCAATGGCATCAGCAAGTTCTTGCTGCGATAACCCCTTATCTTTACGGAATTTAGCGATATTATTTTGCACTTTTACACCTAGTCTCTACTTTGCCAAATAATTGATACACCATATATTAAACACATCAAGGCAAGGTAAAATGTGGCCATCATGCTATGAGATACATTTAAAGCAAGTTCATCAGACAATAAAAAAATCGCCCCCATGCTAAAAAGTAATCCAAGCACAACATGTTTATAAGCGATGGTATCAATCGTATTTAAAAATTCATCCTTATACGTAAGGCGATAGCCAAGTTTCCATGTAAATCCACCTCGAATCACAAACATAAAGAATGAACCAATAAATGCGGCACCACCAATAAACAGTAAAGGAACTGATGTTTGCTTGAGCATTGGGTAAACACTAATAATTAATAACGTGACTCCCATGAATATTGAAAACCATGCGTTATGACTCATAAACTTTTCTTCCGTTTTGATATCTTGCTTAGACATAATCGTTTCCTTTTATTTTCAACTCAAATGTAACCTACAGGTATCAATGTAACCCTAGGGTATCATGTGGTCAAGTTTTTTTGTAACCTGTAGGTATCAAAAAATTTCAGCGCTTATTCATATTCTTGTACCTAAGCTTGTTTACAAAGCTTTTTATGTGTTGGGCAATGCATTTGCGCCTAACTCCCGCTATGATATGAACATTGTTTGCCCATTTTTAAGGATGATTATGAAAACCTTATTGAAAATCGTTGGTGTCATTTTCGTATTACTAATTGTATTGGTAGTCGCAGCACCATTCCTCATACCTACAGACGCGATATTTAATAAAGTATCGGAGCAAGTAGAACAAACCACAGGTCGTAGTCTGACAATTAATGGCGATAAAAAGCTGTCGGTATTTCCATCATTAAAGCTCGAACTGAATGATGTACACTTTGCCAATATGCAAACTGGCTCGCAAAAAGATATGGCAAGCATGCAGCAACTTGCTATCCGTATCCCGTGGATGTCGCTATTTGGCGGTGAGTTTAAGCTAGATAAGTTTGTTATTAACGAACCAACGATTTTATTAGAAACCGATAAAAATGGTAAAGCAAACTGGCAGTTATTTGATGCCGTTGCTGAGCAACCACAAACAGAGCAGCAAAAAAGTTCTGGCGCTGTTAACTTACCAGATAACTTTGATATCGAACTTGGTGAAGTAGCAATCTATGGCGGCACTTTCACTTACCTAGATGGTAAAACCGGGGCCAAACAACAGATAAGTGATTTAGAATTAGCCATCTTATTACCTTCTCTTCGTAAGACCTTAGAATTAAAAGGCGGTATTACCTATATGGGTGAGCGCTTTAACTTAGATGTCACGCTAGATACACCAGTAAAAGCGATTGAAGGCGAAACCTTTAATGTCAGCACAGAGCTTGATTCTCGCCTAGTCGATTTGAACTTTAAAGGTGCAATTGCAGAAATGGGCAATGACGTGCAAGGGCTTCTTTCTGTTAGCGGTGATTCAGTTAAAAACATTGCAAGCTGGCAAGGTGTTGAGCTTAATGCAAAAGAAAATGCGTTTAATGCCTTTAATATAAAAGGTTCAATGCACCTAAAAGGGCAGCAGTTTAAACTCACTGAGCTACTTGCCACGTTAGATGAGCTACAAATTAAAGGTAAAAGCGATATTAAGCTTGGTGACCGTTTAGCTGTGAATGCCGATATTGATTTAGGCATGCTTGATTTAAACCCTTACTTACCTGAGGGCGTAGCTAAAGAAGAACAAGCAGAGCCTGCAGCAGATGCGCCTGCACAGCCAATTGTTTGGGATGATACTGCAATTGATATGAGCGGCTTAAATGCATTGGATGCAAATGTAGTCGTGCGCTCAAGTGGTTTAAAAGCAAATGATATTACTCTTGGTGAAAACCAGTTAACGGTAAACCTGAAAAATGCACTAGCTAAAATCAGCCTAGATAAGTTTGTTGCTTACGAGGGTAATGGTAAAGGTGTAATCACGGTCAATGCCAAGCAAACACCGTATAAAATTAGCACCAACTTCGCTTTAGATAAAATCGATGCACAGCCATTACTGACTGATGCGGCCGGTTTCGATAAGTTGATGGGTAAAGGCTCTCTAAACTGGGATCTAACGACCACAGGCCAAAGTCAAAAGAGCTTCATCAATGCCTTGAATGGTAAGTTAGCCTTTGAGTTTGCTGATGGCGCAGTGAAAGGTGCCAACATTGCAGAAATGGTTCGTAAAGCCAAAGAGCTCATTAAAGGTAACTTAAGTGCGGTATCAGAAGGTTTAGATACTGGCTTTGATAACTCACAGCAAACAGATTTCTCGGCATTGCAGGGTAGCTTTGTATTCACTAACGGTGTTGGTGAAAATAAAGACTTGTCACTACTTAGCCCGCTTATTCGTATTACTGGCTCAGGTAAGGTTGATTTACCAATGACGACAGTTGATTACCGTTTAGTAACAGGTATTGTTGATTCAATCGAAGGGAAAGGCACGACCGATGACAGTACAGGGTTTAAAATTCAACTGCGTATCAAAGGTCCATTCCATGATGTTGGCTATAAGCTCGATGTAAGTGATGCGGCTAAAGAAGAAGTGAAAGAAAAAGCCAAAGATAAAATTAAAGACAAATTAAAAGGTCTATTTGGTAATTAATAAAAATTTAATTAAAGTCAAAAACAGGGCGCATTTGCGCCCTGTTTGTTTTATAATCAATAACAAACCAGCAAGCTGCTGTAATTCCTCAATGCAGGCATTGCGATTAATTCCAAATTAATTAAAAAATAACCTACCACTTCCTTGCCATTGCTGCTACAATTGCCCGCCCTTAAGAGACAACTTGCTTGTTTTTTGAGTGGAATTTAACCGAAATGTCTTGATTTTAAACAAAATTAAGGCGTGTTGTAATTTCTACACCGGAGGTCATTAACATGATCCAAATGCAAACTCAGCTGGACGTTGCTGATAACAGCGGCGCTCGCAAAGTGCAGTGTATTAAAGTCCTTGGCGGTTCGCACCGTCGCTATGCAGCGGTTGGCGATATCATCAAAGTTTCTGTAAAAGAAGCAATTCCTCGCGGTAAAGTGAAGAAAGGTGATGTTAAAAACGCGGTAGTTGTGCGTACTAAAAAAGGCGTTCGTCGTCCGGACGGTTCTTTGATCCGTTTCGATAGCAATGCGGCTGTTATCTTAAACGATAACTTACAGCCAATTGGTACTCGTATCTTCGGCCCTGTGACTCGTGAACTTCGTACTGAAAAGTTCATGAAAATCGTTTCACTAGCACCAGAAGTACTATAAGGAGTCTATCATGGCAGCAAAAATCCGTCGTGATGACGAAGTAATCGTACTAGCAGGCAAAGACAAAGGTAAGCGCGGTAAAGTGCTTTCAGTTGTTGCTGAATCTGGTCGAGTATTTGTCGAAGGCATCAACTTAATCAAGAAGCACCAAAAGCCTGTTCCTCAGTTGAACCAAGCTGGCGGTATTGTTGAGAAAGAAGCGTCTATCGACGTATCAAACGTTGCGATCTACAACTCGGAAACGGGTAAAGCAGATCGTGTAGGTTTCAAGATTGAAGATGGTAAGAAATTACGTATCTTTAAATCTACTGGTAAAACTATCTAATAGTTGGAGTAGAATGATGGCGAAACTGCATGAAGTATATAAAGACAAAGTAGTTGCTGAGCTTCAAGAGAAGTTTGGTTTCAGCTCTGTCATGCAAGTCCCTCAGATCGAAAAGATCACATTAAATATGGGTGTGGGCGAAGCTCTAGCTGACAAGAAGATCCTAGATAACGCTGTTGCGGATCTAGAAGCAATCTCTGGTCAGAAACCTCTAATCACTAAAGCACGCAAATCAGTTGCAGGCTTCAAAGTGCGTGAAGGTTACCCAATTGGTTGTAAAGTAACCCTACGTGGCGAGCGTATGTGGGACTTTTTTGAGCGTTTGGTTTCAATCGCTATCCCACGTATTCGTGACTTCCGTGGTGTAAGTGCTAAGTCTTTTGATGGACGTGGTAACTACAGCATGGGCGTACGTGAGCAAATCATCTTCCCAGAAATCGATTATGATAAAGTAGACCGTGTACGTGGTCTTGATATCACTATCACTACTTCTGCGAAAACAGATGATGAAGGCCGTGCGTTGTTAGAAGCGTTTAACTTCCCATTCAAGAAATAAGGGTAGGGTTATGGCAAAGAATTCTATGAAAGCGCGCGAAGCAAAGCGCACTAAATTAGTTGCTCAGTATGCTGAAAAGCGTGCGGCACTAAAAGCTATCATCAGTGATGTTAATACATCTGACGATGATCGTTGGGACGCGGTATTAAAGCTACAAGCTTTACCACGTGATTCTAGCCCTTCACGTCAACGTAATCGTTGTAACGTTACGGGCCGCCCACATGGTTACCTTCGCAAATTCGGCATGAGCCGTATTAAAGTTCGCGAAGCAGCTATGCGCGGTGAAATTCCTGGCCTTAAAAAGGCTAGCTGGTAATAGTATCACGGGAGTAAGACTATGAGCTTGCAAGATCCTATTGCGGATTTGTTTACACGTATCCGTAACGGTCAGTCAGCGAAGAAAGTATCAGTAACGATGCCAACTTCAAAACTGAAAGTAGCAGTAGCTAAAGTATTAAAAGATGAAGGTTATATCGCAGATTACGCTGTAAGCGGTGAAGCGAAGCCTGAGCTTTCTATCGAATTAAAATATTTCGAAGGCAAAGCTGTTATTGAAAATATCCAGCGTGTTAGCCGCCCTGGTCTACGTATCTATAAGAAACGTGACGAATTACCAAAGGTAATGGGTGGTCTTGGTATCGCTATCGTATCAACTTCTAAAGGCCTAATGACAGACCGCGCAGCACGTAGTGCCGGCGTTGGTGGTGAGATCATTGGCTTTGTAGCTTAATCGGAGGGGAACTATGTCTCGCATAGCAAAGGCACCAATCAATGTTCCTGCCGGTGTAGAAGTTACATTAAAAGGCCAGGACATCACAGTTAAAGGCAAAAACGGTGAATTAACTCGTACTATCAACGACGCTGTTGAAGTTCAAGTTAACGACAACGTTATTACAACTTTACCTCGTGAAGGCGTAGCTAATGCATGGGCACAAGCAGGTACTGCTCGCGCTCTAATCAACAACATGGTTGTTGGTACGCATGAAGGTTACGAGAAGAAACTTCAGTTAGTAGGTGTTGGTTACCGTGCAGCAGCTAAGGGCAAAGTATTAGACTTAACTCTTGGTTTCTCACACCCAGTTAATTTCGAAGTACCAGAAGGTATTACGATTGAAACACCAAGCCAAACAGAAGTTCTAGTTAAGGGCGTAGACAAGCAGTTAGTTGGTCAAACAGCTGCTAACATCCGTGCATACCGTAAACCTGAGCCTTATAAAGGTAAAGGTGTTCGTTACGCGGACGAGAATGTACGCCGTAAAGAGGCTAAGAAGAAGTAAGGTAAGACGATGGATAAAAAAACAGCTCGTCTACGTCGTGCTAAACGCACTCGTAGAAATTATATTGAACAAGGCACAACGCGTCTTGTTATCCACCGCACGCCACGTCACATTTACGCTCAAGTAGTTACTGCTGAGGGTACTGTACTGGCTGCTGCTTCTACTGTTGAAAAAGCAATTAGCGAAACAGTTAAAGGCACAGGTAACGTTGCGGCTGCTCAAGCAGTTGGTAAAGCGGTTGCTGAACGTGCAGCTGACAAAGGCATCGAAAAGATTGCTTTTGATCGCAGTGGCTTTAAATATCACGGCCGTGTGAAGGCGCTTGCTGATGCAGCGCGTGAAGCCGGTCTGCAATTCTAGGAGTAGACAATGGCTAACGTAGAAGCAAAGCAACAACAGCCTGATTTGGCTGAAAAGCTAATCGCGGTAAACCGTGTGTCTAAAGTGGTTAAAGGTGGTCGTATCTTTAGCTTCACTGCACTAACTGTAGTTGGTGACGGCGCAGGTAAAGTAGGTTTTGGTTATGGTAAAGCACGTGAAGTTCCAGCTGCAATTCAAAAAGCAATGGAAAAAGCACGTCGCAACATGATCAGTGTAGACCTTAACGGTAACACGCTACAGCACCCAATCAAGGGTCGCCACGCGGGTTCTAAAGTATACATGCAGCCTGCTTCTGAAGGTACAGGTATCATCGCCGGTGGTGCGATGCGTGCAGTACTAGAAGTAACTGGTGTACAGAACGTATTGTCAAAAGCATACGGTTCAACTAACCCGATCAACATCGTTCGTGCAACGATTGCTGCTCTAGAGAACATGAACTCTCCAGAGTCAATCGCTGCTAAACGTGGTCTTAGCGTTGACGAAATCACGGGGTAAACCATGGCTAATAAAACTGTAAAAGTAACACAAGTAAAGAGCTCTATCGGTCGTTTACCGAAGCATAAAGCTACATTACGTGGTCTTGGTCTACGTCGTATCAATCACACTGTTGAGTTAGAAGACACAGCATGTGTGCGTGGTATGATTAACCAAGTTTCTTACATGGTAAAGGTTGAGGGTTAATTCGATGCGTTTGAATACACTTTCACCTGCTGCTGGTGCAAAAACAGAAAAGAAACGTCTAGGTCGTGGTATTGGTTCTGGTCTTGGTAAGACTGGTGGCCGTGGTCATAAAGGCCAAAAATCACGTTCTGGCGGTAAAGTTCGCGTTGGTTTCGAAGGCGGTCAAATGCCTATGCAACGTCGTCTACCTAAATTTGGTTTCACTTCACGTAAATCATTAGTATCTACTGAAGTTAACCTTTTTGAAATCGCTAAAGTTGATGGCGATGTAGTAGACGTAAACGCGTTACAAGCAGCTGGTCTAGTTAAAAAGAACATCCAGTTCGTTAAAGTAGTAAAATCTGGCGAAGTTTCACGCGCAGTAACCGTTAAAGGTCTTAAAGTGACTAAAGGTGCTCGCGAAGCTATCGAAGCTGCCGGAGGCAAGGTAGAAGACTAAGGAAGTACTAATGGCTAAACCAGGTCAAGATATGAAAAGTGCACAAAGTGGGCTTTCGGAATTGAAGCGTCGATTACTATTCGTACTAGGTGCTATCATTATTTACCGTCTAGGTTCATTCGTGCCGATCCCTGGGATTGACGCCGCTGTACTTGCCGATTTCTTCGAGCAACAAAAGGGCACCATTGTTGAAATGTTTAACATGTTCAGCGGTGGTGCGCTTGAGCGAGCCTCAGTGTTGGCACTGGGTATTATGCCGTATATCTCGGCTTCGATTATTACGCAACTATTAACGCATATGTATCCGCCGTTTATAGAGCTTAAGAAAGAAGGTGAGCAAGGGCGTAAGAAAATCAGCCAGTATACACGCTACGGCACGCTTGTGCTTGCTACTATCCAATCTATCGGTATTGCTACAAGCTTACCGGGCATGATGGACGGGTTAGTTGTTAACCCAGGTATCGGTTTCTACTTCACTGCTGTAGTGAGTTTAGTAACAGGTACTATGTTCCTTATGTGGTTGGGCGAACAAATTACAGAACGTGGTATCGGTAACGGTATTTCGGTTCTGATTTTTGTTGGTATCGTAGCTAACCTGCCGTCTGCTATTGGTTCGACAGCCGAAATGGCGCGCCAAGGTGATCTGAATGTACTTGTACTGTTATTGATTGCTGTAATCGTATTCGCTGTTACTTACCTAGTTGTATTCTTCGAACGTGGACAACGTCGTATCGTTGTAAACTATGCGAAGCGTCAACAAGGTCGTCAGGTATTTGCTGCTCAAAGCACGCACTTACCGTTGAAAGTAAATATGGCGGGTGTTATTCCACCAATCTTTGCTAGCAGTATAATTCTGTTCCCTGGTACAATTGCAAGCTGGTTCGGCCAGGGTGAAGGTCCGGTCGCTGATGTGCTACAAGCAATCGCAACAACGTTGACTCCAGGTCAACCTTTATATGCGATGGTTTTAGCTGCGGCTATTATCTTCTTCTGCTTTTTCTACACCGCGTTGGTATTTAACCCGCGTGAAACAGCAGATAACCTGAAAAAATCTGGCGCATTTATCCCAGGTATTCGTCCAGGTGAGCAGACATCTAAATACATTGATAAAGTGATGACACGCCTGACATTGGCAGGTGCTTTGTATATAACCTTTATCTGTCTGGTGCCCGAATTCATGACTATGGCATGGCAAACGCCATTCTATTTCGGCGGTACATCAATTTTGATTATCGTTGTTGTAATCATGGACTTTATGGCACAAGTACAGACGCATCTGATGTCACATCAGTATGATTCTGTGCTGAAAAAAGCAAACCTTAAAGGCTACGGCCGATAAGGTCATTTTACGGAGTTGAGCAATGAAAGTACGTGCTTCCGTTAAGAAAATATGCCGTAACTGTAAAGTTATTAAACGTGCTGGTGTAGTACGCGTAATTTGCAGTGAGCCTAAGCACAAGCAAAGGCAAGGCTAATTAAACAGTCGTGCAGGCTGAGTTATTTACTCGGCCTGTGTTTTTAGTTGTGATTTGGTCTTCGTTTGAGTATCCTTACGGGCTTTTCAAACAGATGATAACCAAATTCAAATATAGGAGATGTGTTAGTGGCCCGTATCGCTGGCATTAACGTCCCTGATCATAAACATGCAGTTATCGGTTTAACTGCTATTTATGGCATAGGTAAGACTCGCTCTAAGGCTATCTTAGCAGCGACTGGTATCGCCGAGACCACAAAAATCGGTGAACTTTCAGACGAAACACTTGACGTATTGCGTGAAGCAGTTGGCAAGTACACTGTAGAAGGTGACCTTCGTCGTGAAGTTACATTAAATATCAAGCGCCTTATGGACCTTGGTTGTTTCCGTGGCCTACGTCACCGTCGTTCGTTACCACTTCGTGGTCAACGTACTAAGACTAACGCGCGTACTCGTAAGGGTCCTCGCAAGCCTATCAAGAAATAAGGTGGGGTAGATTATGGCTAAAGCACCAATTCGTCGTAAGAAGGTTAAAAAGCAAGTTGCTGATGGTATGGCTCATGTTCATGCTTCTTTCAACAACACTATTGTAACAATTACCGACCGTCAAGGTAATGCACTATCATGGGCTACAGCAGGTGGTTCAGGTTTCCGTGGTTCACGTAAATCTACTCCATTCGCTGCTCAGGTTGCTGCAGAGCGCGCAGGTACTGCTGCTCAAGAATACGGTTTAAAAAATCTAGAAGTTTTCATTAAAGGTCCAGGTCCAGGTCGTGAATCTGCTGTACGTGCTTTGAATGCTGCTGGTTACCGTATCACCAACATCACTGACGTGACGCCAATCCCTCATAATGGTTGTCGTCCACCGAAGAAACGTCGCGTTTAACAATAGGTTAGGAGAAATAACATGGCAAGATATTTGGGCCCTAAGCTCAAGCTGAGTCGTCGTGAAGGTACTGACCTGTTCCTTAAGAGCGGCGTAAGAGCTATCGACTCTAAGTGTAAACTTGAGACTGCACCTGGTCAGCACGGCGCTCGTAAAGGTCGCTTATCTGATTACGGTTTACAGTTACGTGAAAAGCAAAAAGTACGTCGTATCTACGGTGTATTAGAAAAGCAATTCCGTAACTACTACAAAGAAGCTGCTCGCCTTAAAGGTAATACAGGTGAAAACTTGTTACAGCTTTTAGAGCAACGTTTAGACAATGTTGTATATCGCATGGGTTTTGCTAGCACACGTGCTGAAGCACGTCAGTTAGTTAGCCACAAAGCGATCTTAGTTAATGGTCGTGTTGTGAACATTCCTTCATACGTAATCTCACCAGAAGATACTGTTGTGATTCGTGAGAAGTCTAAAACACAAGCACGTATCATCGCTGCTCTAGAGTTGGCTGAGCAACGTGAAAAGCCGACTTGGGTTGAAGTTGACGGTAAGAAAATGGAAGGTAGCTTCAAGCGCCTACCTGAGCGTTCAGATCTGTCTGCGGACATTAACGAACAACTAATCGTCGAACTTTACTCTAAGTAAAGTTAAGAGTTAAGAGAGGATAAAATGCAGGGTTCTGTTACCGAATTCCTAAAACCAAGGTTAGTCGATATCGACGCTATCAACCCAACGCGTTCTAAAGTAGTTTTAGAACCATTAGAGCGTGGCTTCGGTCACACTTTGGGTAATGCCTTACGCCGTATACTGTTATCATCTATGCCTGGATGTGCAGTAACTGAAGTTGAAATCGACGGTGTATTGCATGAGTACAGCGCGAAAGAGGGCGTACAAGAAGACATCATTGAAATTCTGTTAAACCTTAAAGGTCTAGCAGTAACTTTAGAAGGCAAAGATGAAGTTTTTCTGACCCTGACTAAATCTGGTGTAGGCCCTGTGACTGCGGCTGATATTCAGCACGATGGTGATGTAACTATCGCCAACCCAGATCACGTTATCTGTCACCTTACGACAGATAGCAGCGAGATCAGCATGCGTATTCGTGTTGAGCGCGGTCGCGGTTATGTGCCGGCATCTAGTCGTTTATCCTCTGATGACGATGAGCGTCCAATTGGTCGTCTGCTGCTTGATGCATCATTCAGCCCAGTTGAACGTATTGCGTACTCGGTTGAATCAGCCCGTGTTGAGCAACGTACAGACTTAGACAAGTTAATCATTGATATGGAAACAAACGGCACTTTAGATCCTGAAGAAGCGATCCGCCGTGCGTCTACTATCTTAGCTGAGCAATTAGATGCATTCGTAGATTTACGTGATGTAACTGAGCCAGAAGAGAAAGAAGAGAAGCCAGAATTCGATCCTATTCTACTTCGTCCAGTTGATGATCTTGAACTAACAGTACGTTCAGCAAACTGTTTGAAAGCCGAGCAAATTCAATATATCGGTGATTTAGTTCAGCGCACTGAAGTTGAGCTTCTTAAAACGCCTAACTTAGGTAAGAAGTCTCTAACTGAAATTAAAGACGTGCTAGCTTCACGTGGTCTATCTCTAGGTATGCGCCTAGAAAACTGGCCACCTGCAAGCCTAGCTGAATAATCTAAATCACTATATTAGTTTAGTTAGAAGGATAGGGTCATGCGCCATCGTAAGAGTGGTCGTCAATTAAACCGTAACAGCAGCCATCGCAAAGCGATGTTCAGCAACATGGCTGGTTCTTTGGTGAAACATGAAATCATCAAAACAACTTTGCCTAAAGCTAAAGAGTTGCGCCGTGTAATTGAACCTTTAATCACACTGGCTAAGACTGACAGTGTAGCAAACCGCCGTTTAGCGTTTGCTCGCACGCGTGATAATGAAGTAGTTGGTAAATTATTCAGCGAAATCGGTCCACGTAATACAGACCGTCCTGGTGGTTACACTCGTATTCTTAAGTGTGGCTTCCGTGCTGGTGATAATGCACCAATGGCTTATATTGAACTAGTTGGTCGCCCAGCGACAAACGAAGAAGTTCAAGAAGACGCGCAGTCTGCAGAGTAAGTCGTAAAGACACCAAAAAGCCGAGCTTATGCTCGGCTTTTTACTTTCTGAAATTCATTATTACTAAAATACCTCTACCAACCCCATATCTTTACTATACAATCTTGAAGCAACTAGCAACTAGCAACTAGCAACTAGCAACTAGCAACTAGCAACTAGCAACTAAGATCACATATAAAGATCAATATAGTGCTCGTTAGTAGTTACATCTTCTCTTATACAAGTTAAAAACAAGCGTATCTATAAACTTTATTGGCCAAATAGCTATAATACGCCCCTATTTAGTGTGCTTTTTGCCCGTTTCGTTCGTATTTTGCTCGAACAGTCATTTTTTTCATAAAAACTTCAAAAAACAGTTGATCTCAATTCGGATCTCCCTATAATGCGCATCCATCGACACGGCGGACTGCTTACAAACAAGCAAAACAACGAGTCGATTGAGTCAAGTAAAACTGAGTTTTGAAAAAATAAACTTTTCTCAAAATTAAGTGTTGACAAAAATAACGGCTTGCGTAGAATGCACAGCCCTTGAGACGTAAAAGTATCTCAAAACGTTCTTTAACAATATAAAGCAATCATCTGTGTGGGCACTCGTACAGATTGAGTTCTAACAGCAGATTCTAGTTCGCTAGATGACGCAAACAAATTTAGAGTCTCAATTGAA
>NZ_JAKGAW010000010.1:0-119001 GCF_021532475.1 Pseudoalteromonas sp. APAL1
CCATTTAAAATGGTGGGTCATGATGGACTTGAACCATCGACCAATGGATTAAAAGTCCCCTGCTCTACCAACTGAGCTAATGACCCGCTCTGGTATTTAGTGCGTAAATCCGCCGATATAAGACCATTCGAAGACTGGTGGGTCATGATGGACTTGAACCATCGACCAATGGATTAAAAGTCCACTGCTCTACCAACTGAGCTAATGACCCGCTCTGTCGCTTAATGAAAGCTGCGTATATCCGCCGATTTGAATAATACCATAAAATGGTGGGTCATGATGGACTTGAACCATCGACCAATGGATTAAAAGTCCACTGCTCTACCAACTGAGCTAATGACCCGCTCTGGTATATTAGTGCGTAAATCCGCCGATATGACCATTCAAAGAATGGTGGGTCATGATGGACTTGAACCATCGACCAATGGATTAAAAGTCCACTGCTCTACCAACTGAGCTAATGACCCGCTCTGCTGCTTATTAAAAGCTACGTAAATCCGCCGATATAGAACCATTCAAAGAATGGTGGGTCATGATGGACTTGAACCATCGACCAATGGATTAAAAGTCCACTGCTCTACCAACTGAGCTAATGACCCGCTCTGATGCTTATAAAAGCTATACGTAAATCCGTCGATTAAAGATTACCATTCTAATAGAATGGTGGGTCATGATGGACTTGAACCATCGACCAATGGATTAAAAGTCCACTGCTCTACCAACTGAGCTAATGACCCGCTCTTTTTTCCGCAATTCGGCTGTTGTTACCAATCGCCTGCTGCGGGCGCTTATAATACTTATTTAAATGCTGAGTGCAACAGAAAATATCTCTTTTTTTAAGTTTTTATGTCTAGATGCCTAATTTTAGACCGCTTAAGTCAAAAAGCAGTCTAATCAGGTCAAATCTACATTTGCGACAGACGTTCTGTGGCTAATTTTGCAGCAGTCGTACTTGGGTACTGATTAATTAAATCATTAAAGGTTTTAAGTGCTTGCTCGCTTAAACCTTGATCAGCTAATAAGTTTCCTAACTTTAGCATCGCATCTGGGCGCTTGTTAGAATTAGGATACTCATTGACTACTTTTTTAAAGTGTTCAGTCGCACCCGCTTGATCATTTTGTATTGTTAACAACTGACCTAACCAATAATGTGCATTAGATGCATATACTGAATTAGGATAAGTCGTTAAGAATGTTTGAAACTCAGGAATCGCTTGCTCATAACGTTTATCTTTCATGATTAACGCTACAGCGCGCTCATAAGCCTCGTTTTCTGATAAGTCTGAACTAATCGCTTGCGTAGCCCCTACATCGGTATAGCTGTTTGTAGGTTGAGCTGGCGTAGCAGGTTGGCTATATGCTTGGCTTACACGGTTCTCGATTTCTTGGTACAACTCGCGTTGGCGCTGAAGTACTTTTTCAAGCTTATAGCTTTGCTCTTCCGTAATACCACGAACTTGGCTTACTTCGTCTTGTAATATATTAAGCTGCTGCTGAAGCTCAGCTTGTAATAAATTACGTGACTTCATCATGTTTTCTAACGCGACTAAACGCTTCTCAATGCTCGATTGTGAGCTTGCAGCTTCTGAAACAGGAGCGGGAGCAGCCCATAACTGGGTGCTCCCGCTTAAGATCATTGCTGCCAAAATAATTTTCGGCTTCATAATGACTCTTTATTAGTAAACTAATACTGCGCGACGGTTTTTCGCGAACGCTTCTTCAGTGCGAGACTTAACCATTGGCTTTTCTTCACCATAGCTCACTACTGACATTTGGCTAGCAGAAACACCTAAGCTTTGTAAATATTTTTCTACTGCTTGACCACGGTGCTCACCTAACGCGATGTTGTACTCAGGTGTACCGCGCTCATCTGCGTGACCTTCGATTAGTACTTTAACTGATGGGTTTTGTACTAAGAATTCAGCGTGTGCTTGTAAAAGCTCAGCATATTTGCTTTGAATTTTTGCATTATCAAAACCGAAGTAAATGATTTGCTCTTGACGTAACGCTTCGTATTTTTGACGAAGTGCTTCTTCAGCTTGCTGCTCTGGAGTAAGTGTTGCAACTTCAACTGTATCATTGTTGTTTGATTGCTCAACCATACCTTGGTTAGATTGGTTTGCAGCACCTTCATCAAGATCAGAAGAAGAGCTACATGCTGCTAATGTCATCACTGGCACAGCAATTAGCAGGCCTTTTAAAGTTTTATTAAGTTGCATTTAATTGATTCCTATATTGAGTAAACCAGTAAAATTACTGTAAATAAGGCGACCAAGCCGGTGCCTTAACTTGTCCGTCTAGTACAGGCAAACGTGCTTTAAAGCGACCATCCATAGAAACTAACGCTAATACCTGTTTATTATTATGAAGCGTGCTATAGATAATCATCGAACCGTTTGGCGCGATACTTGGCGATTCATCTAGGCGTGTTCTCGTTAACACTTGGAACGCACCAGTAGCTAGCTCTTTTTTAGCAAGATGGTATCGACCGTTTGTTCGATTCACCATCACTAATTCTTTTCCGTCAGGTGAAATAGAACCTGCTAAATTCATATCACCATCAAACGTCATTCTTTTAGCTCTGCCTGTTTTTAAATTTAACTTATAAATCTGGGCATTACCACCCCTTTCAGACGTAAACACAATATCTTCACCATTTGGGAACCAAGAAGGCTCTGTATCGATGCTGCGGTGATTTGTTAGGCGTGTTTCTTTACGCGTAGCAAGGTCTAAAAGGTATACTTCGGTTGCACCATTGCGGTCTTTCGAAAGTACTAAAAGTAGCTTTTTACCATCTGGTGAAAACTGTGGTGCACCATTGATACCTTGATGGCTTGTGATTAACTCGCGCTTACCAGTGTAAAGATCTTGGATGTAAATTTGGCTTTGACGATTCTCAAAAGTTACATACGCAAGTTTAGTCCCATCTGGTGACCACGCTGGTGACATAAGAGGTTCTTTAGAGCGAAGTAGAACTTGTTCATTATAACCGTCGTAATCTGCAACAACGAGCTGATAAGGTTTTGGCTCATCATCACGCACGATAACGTAAGCAATTTTTGTTAAAAATGCGCCTTTTTCGCCAGTTAGTGCTTCGTAAACCACATCACTAATGCGGTGTGCATAACGGCGAAAACCGGTTTCAGAAATCACACTTTCACGGGCGTCTAAAATATGATCTTGGCTTTGCATTAATTTGCCATTAGCCATCATTTTTGTTTGTCCGCCGGTGATTTGCCCACGAATAACATCAATAAGTTCATATTTTACAAGGTAGCGGCCACCTGGCTGTTGCTCTACTTGACCAACAAGCACAGCCTCAACGCCTTGGTTAACCCATGCGCCATAGTCAACATCAGCATCTTTGCCCGGTAACTGCGGCATGTTTGTTACATCGATTGGCTTAAACTTACCACTGCGCATTAAATCAGCTGCAATCACTTTATTTAATTCTTCAGGGATAGGACCAACACCTTGATATTTAAAAGGCACAACCGCAATTGGGCGAGCGCCATCGATACCATCGGTAATTACAATTTCTAAGGCAGCACTGGCAATGCCATGAAAGCCCAGTAATACAATAAAAAACGCAGTTTTTATCTGGTTAAACATATCATTCCTTTAAAATTTAGGTGCTATGGTTAAGTTTATATTTTTTAGTTGCTCAAATACGTCACGATCAGGTGATACTGGTAATGTATCTGCCATACGCACTGCGCGCATTGCAGCTTCACACACTAAGGTATCACCACCAAGCGATTTTACTTGAGTCACAAGGCCATTAAAACCAAGACGTATATTAAGGCGACACTCTTTGCCTTTCATCTTCTCATCTTTTAAGAAGTTTTGCTGAATGCGTGCCATTATTAACGCTTTGTATTTTTCAACTTCGCCTAGAACTTGTTGTTGACGTACCTTGTTACGTGCAGCTTGCTCTGCTGCTAACTGTTCTTGCAGCATTTGTTCTTGTAAAGCTTGTTGACGCTTACGTTCAGCTTCTTCAGCTTTACGTTTACGCTCAGCTTCTGCTTCAGCTGCTTTACGCTTACGCTCTTCTTCTGCTTTCTTTAACGCTTCTTCTTCAGCTTTACGTTTATCAGCGGCTGCTTTTGCTGCAGCTTCAGCCTCTTGCTTTTGCTTTTCAGCTTGTTTGGCTTTTGCACGTTCTTTCTCTTGAATTTCGCGTGCTTTTTTCGCTTGTGCTTCAGCTTCTGCTTTTTCTTTTTCCTTAGCACGACGCTGTTGCTCTAGCTTTTTAAGACGACGGTCTTCAGCTTCTCTTTGCTTACGCGCTTCATTAGCTCGACGCTCTAGCTCTTGAATACGTTTAGCTTCGGCTTGTTTTTTTGCTTCTTCTTGCTTTTTAAGCTCTGCAATTTTCTGCTCAACCTGTTGTTGATCAACGGTAACAGCAGACACTGCTTTTTCTGGTGCAGGTAACGCTGGATTAAGGTTTACTTCCATGACTTTAGGAGCTGGCATATGAAAGTTTGCACTCGCTACTAAAAAACCAACGATAGCAAGGTGCAAAATAACCGATTTTATTATTGATGCACGCATACTACTCCTCGAATGATTCAGTCATTAAACCAACAGACGGAACACCCGCGTTTTTCAAAAAGTCCATTAATAGCAATACTTCTTGATAAGAAACACGGCCAGAGCCTTTAATCATAACCGGAGTATCTGGATTTTTCTGCAGCTGTAGCTTTATAACCGCCGCCACATCAAGGGCCTCCATCGGCGCTTCAGGGTCAGTACCAATACTGACATAATATTTACCTTCGGCATCAATTGAAGCAATGATCGGTGGTGTATCTTTGGTATCAACAAGATCAGACTCTTCCATTTTCGGTAAGTCGACTTTTACACCATGGGTGATAAGTGGTGCTGTTGCCATAAATATGATTAGCAGTACTAACATTACATCAATGTAAGGTACTACGTTTATCTCCCCTACAGGGCGACGTTTCTTACGCTGATACATTCGCTTTAGCCTCTATTTGTGTAGCTGCTTGGCGGTGTAAAATATTAGCAAACTCTTCCATGAAGTTAATGTAATTACTTTCAAGCTTTTCTACTTTGTTTGCAAAACGGTTGTAAGCGATAACAGCTGGAATTGCCGCAAATAAGCCCATCGCTGTAGCGATGAGTGCTTCTGCAATACCCGGTGCAACCATTTGTAACGTAGCTTGCTTAACTTCGCCTAACGCGATAAACGCATTCATGATACCCCACACCGTACCAAATAGGCCGATATATGGGCTAATTGAACCTACTGTTGCTAAAAATGAAAGACTTGATTCTAGTTTTTCTACTTCGCGAGACAAAGCAACGCGCATAGAACGATGCGTTCCTTCCATCACAATACTTGCGCTTTGAATTGAATTTTTCTTATGGCGAGCAAATTCTTTAAAACCTGCGACGAAAAGTGCCTCAACACCAGAAGCGCCTCCAGGACGGGCTGACACTTCATTATATAGTTTACTTAAATCAACGCCTGACCAAAACTTTTGCTCAAAACGCTTTGCGCCATTAAGTGCATCAGAAATCGCTTTTTTACGTTGAAAAATAATTGCCCATGACATTACCGACATACCGACTAATGCCAACATTACTAGCTGGACAAGTACACTGGCTTCTAGAATAAGATCTAAAAAGTTAAGCCCTGATCCCACGTTAAACTCCTAAAATAGATTTCTATATAATTTGTTATATTTTTTACATGCGCACTGTTTGACCATAAATGAGGCCAAAAGTTGTGCCTAGTGTATATAGTCAGTTATAAACTGACAACGCTCTTGCTGTGAATTAGCGGCAATTAACGGTAAAAAGCAAATTGCTTAGCTATTTTTTAGTCATATTAAGTTTCACTCGTCTTTTTGTGCATATTTTTACCTTAATAAAAAGTCATTACAAAAATCCTAAAAAGCTAATAAAACCTCAAAAAATAGCGCTTTTATTCAAAAAACACGCATAAACACCCAAAAGCAGTTTTGCAAATCTACTACAGAATACTTAAACTAATCCTGAATGAAGTTCATAAAATTTTTAAAACCCACTTTATTCATGAGCTTAAATATAAAAACACCAAAAAGTGAACAAAAAGCACACAAATTAAATTTTCACTCACATTAGTTTTTTTTATCTGAAAATAAAATTTTTCTAGTTTGAAGAAAAATCCTTCATTGCGTATTATTTACCTATACCGAGCTAGCAACCTCATGAAAGAGTCTTTCATTAAGCTCAGTTTTTTGCATTATGATGTTTCGTATTGCTCCAGGTTAATTTGCACAGGATAAAACCTCGTTCAAATTGACCATAGTTTCCAAGATTACTTCCTTCAACTTGTTGTTTGCCCGCATCCTTATGCGGGCTTTTTTTTGCCTGAGCAAACGTCAACGAGAATACCTACAGCTAACTTAACAGCATGTGAATTACAGATGTTAAAATGATACTAAGCGGTAAGCGGTAAGCGGTAAGCGGTAAGCGGTAAGCGGTAAGCGGTAAGCGGTAAAACCTATCTTGCTAATAAATAAAACCAAGTTACCTAAATTAAAAAAGCAGCCCTTTTGAGCTGCTCGAAACTTATAAATAAAAAGCTTGTAACTAAGCTTTAGGTTTGATTATTTATCGGGTGTTAAACCAAAGTGAAGGTAGGCAATATCCGAGACAAGTCGTCCGCGTGGAGTGCGTTGAATAAAACCTTGCTGTATTAAAAAAGGCTCTATTACATCTTCTATGGTTTCTTTTTCTTCGCCTATGGCAGCAGCGAGGTTATCAAGACCAACTGGGCCACCCATAAATTTTTCGATAATAGCAAGCAAGTATTTACGGTCCATATAATCAAAGCCACTTTTATCAACATCAATCATATCGAGTGCTTGCTCAGCCACCGAAGCATTTACTTTACCGTCTGAGCGTACTTGGGTGTAATCACGCACACGGCGCAACAAACGATTTGCAATACGAGGGGTACCACGCGAGCGCTTGGCTATTTCTGCCGCGCCTTCATCACACATGGTTAAATTTAAAAAGCTGGCAGAGCGAGCAACAATTTTTGATAAGTCTTCAACAGAATAAAACTCTAAGCGCTGTACAATACCAAAACGGTCTCTTAGCGGTGAGGTAAGTGATCCTGCCCGTGTTGTTGCGCCTATTAATGTAAATGGCGGTAAGTCGAGTTTTATTGAGCGCGCTGCAGGGCCTTCACCAATCATAATATCCAGCTGATAATCTTCCATCGCCGGATATAAAATCTCTTCAACTTGTGGACTTAGCCGATGTATTTCATCAATAAAAAGTACATCACCTTCTTCAAGGTTTGTTAAAAGTGCAGCAAGGTCCCCTGCCTTTTCGAGTACAGGGCCAGACGTCGTTTTAATATTTACGTTAAGCTCGTTAGCAACAATGTTAGCAAGAGTCGTTTTACCAAGACCCGGAGGACCGAATATTAATAAGTGATCGAGTGCTTCACCACGGTGCCGTGCGGCCTCAATAAAAATTTCCATTTGTTGCTTAACATGCGGCTGGCCTGTGTAATCGTTAAGAAGCTTTGGCCGTATAGCACGGTCAACACTGTCTTCGTTACTTTGCTCAGATGCATCAATTAAGCGATCTGCTTCAATCATGGTTTACTCACAACATTGATTTTAGAGCTTCTTTAATTAGAACCTCGGTCGTCATATCTGGTTTATTAACTGCTTTAACCGCTTTTTGTGCTTGCGGTAATTTGTAACCTAACGCTTCAAGCGCTGAAACAGCATCATCGGCAGCATTATTTGCCACAAGTGTATTATTACTTGCAGGCTCAATAACCGCATTATCGCTAAATGGCGTAAATAAGTCATTACCCCAATTTTTAAATCTGTCTTTCATTTCAAGCACTAAACGCTCAGCGGTTTTTTTACCAACCCCCGGCAGTTTAACCAAAGTGGTCGCATCTTCATTATTTACACACGTTACAAATTGCTGCGCCGACATTCCCGATAAAATGGCAAGGCCAAGTTTAGGGCCAACACCATTGGCTTTTAATAGCTCTCTAAATAAAGCGCGTTCGGTTTTATTGTTAAAACCAAATAATAGCTGGGCATCTTCACGAACTACAAAGTGGGTATAAATAATCGCTTGTTCACCCACTGCCGGTAAATCATAAAAACAGGTCATTGGCATTTGTACTTCGTAGCCTACACCACTTACTTCAATAAGAATTTCTGGTGGCTGTTTTTCAACTAGTAAGCCATTTAATCGACCAATCATATTACTTCCTTAATCTTCCTCTTACGGTTTTGCTAGCGCTTCCCGCAAGTTTTATTAAATTTTGTTCTGAGTGAGCATGACAAATAGCAATAGCCAAGGCATCAGCAGCATCGGCTTGCGGAGTGCCCGGTAATTTTAATATGTTTTTAACCATATGCTGTACTTGCGACTTATCGGCTCCACCATTACCCACAACTGCTTGCTTAATTTGTCGTGCCGAATACTCATAAACTGGCAGCTCAGCCATTGAAGCACCAACAATTGCTGCACCTCGGGCTTGGCCTAGTTTAAGTGCCGAGTCTGGATTATGTGCCATGAACACTTTTTCGATAGCAAAGCTATCTGGAGAGAATTGTTCTACCAACTGGCTAATACCTTGGTAAATCATTTTTAAGCGCACCGGAAAATCGTGGTCGGCTAATTTAATGCAACCACTTCCTAAATAGGTAAACTTTGCACCTTGATGGGCAATCACACCATACCCTGTTAATCGTGAACCAGGATCAATTCCTAAAATAATCGCCAACTAACTGACCCGTCTATTATCATTATTATCTGCAGTTAATAATGCCAGAGCACTGTATAAATTACCAGTAACCAATTGCAATTCATAAAAATGCCCGCAATTGCGAGCATTTTTCACACAGCTTTCTCTTATGCCAACGAGCGCAATAAGCCTTGAGTATTTTTGCGCATTGTTCTGGCTATCATTAAATAACCCAAACATGCCACAAATAAGCCCCCTACCGCAGGGCCAATTAACCAAATATGCGGATGCAGTTTGCCTGCTAATTCAAACATCTGCCTTTGTACTATTAATAATGCAACATCACTAACAATGGCAGCGACTAAGCCTGCTGTGACCCCTAATAGTAAAAACTCATATAAGGTGGCATTTTTAATTAAGCGCCCTTTAGCACCTAAGGTTCGCAAAATAACAATCTCTTGCATACGCTCGCCTAAACTTGCTTGTACCTGTGAAATAAGCACTAGAGCACCACAGGCAACAACAATTGCCAACACAAACCCTATCGCTAACGATACTTGCTCTATGGTTGAGCGGATTTGCTTTATAAAGCTTTCAACATCAATCACATTAACCGTTGGGTACTGGCGCATTAGCTCATTAAACTCGCGCTTTTTATCTGCTTTTACATTTACCGATGAAATATAAGTAGCAGGGAAACTCGCCAATACATCAGGACTTAGAATAATAAAGAAGTTCGGCTTTAATGTTGTCCAATTAACCTTGCGCACACTGGTGATTTTGGCATCAAACGATTGTGCACCAATCAAAAAGGTTAATGTGTCACCTAATTTAACATCAAGGCGTTCAAGCATAGACTCTTCAACTGAAGCTTCAGCGACAGAATCTTTTGTGAACCATGTGCCGTCAATAAGCTCATTTTGACTTGGTAAATCTTCACGCCAAGTTAGGTTTAGCTCACGACCAATACCGGAACGGGCTTCTTCATCTTTCTTTTCATTGTCTTCTTGTGAGACTTCACGAGCTACCAACTCGCCATTAACGGCGTTTACGCGGCCACGGACAACCGGGTAAAAGTCAGAGGTTGGCATATCACGCTCTGCTAAAAAGCTCGTAATTGGCTCTAGTTCTTGCTCTGTTATATTCACTAAAAATGAATTGGGCGCATCAACCGGCAATTGCGATTGCCAGTCAGAGATCATGTCATTTTTAAGTACAATTAAAAACAGCAACAGTTTGATAGCCAAAGCAAAACTAATCAATTGCACAGCATTCACATTGGCGCGTTTTTGGATAGACGCAATCGCCAAAGACCAGCTATTACCAGGGCTTAAACCGAGCTTTCGACCGCCACCAAATATAACCTTTGATAAACCAAACAACACAGCAATTAAAAACGCTGTAGAGAGAAACAAAATAGCGCTTATTTTAATATTATTACTAAATAACCACATCAGTAAAAACACGGTAAGTGCAGACATAGCAAGGTGTATTTTACTGACCAATAAACGATCGCCTAAGTTACGACGCAGTACGCGCAGCGGCGGAATATCAAATAAATCGAGTAATGGTTTAATCGAGAACATAATTGCACAAATTAAACCTGTGCTAATTGCAATAATCCACGGTTTAGCCGATGCACTAGGAAGTACTGAGCCCATGCTTTGTGCTAGATAATCTGTTGCAATGGCTTGCAATCCATAACCAATCAGCAAACCAACGAGCACTGACATTGAACAAACAAGGCTCAAATGAAGTAGATATATTTTACGGATCATAGCGCGGCTACCGCCGAGTGTTTTCATCATGGCAACAGGGTCGTATTGGCGTTCACAATAGCGCTTTGCCGATACCGCGATAGCCACAGCAGCTAATATAATGCCAAGTAAGCCTGCTAATAATAAGTAGCTTTCGGCGCGGTTTAAGCTATTAGAAATAGGCGATTGACGGTCTTTAACGCCATACCAACGCTGGTTTTCTTTCATTTGAGGTTTTAACCAGCTATAAAAATTTTCGAGATCGCTTTCGTCCCCAGCATACAACTGGCGGTAAAACACTCGACTACCCGGCTGAATAACCTGAGTTTTTGCAATATCGTCTTCGTTAATTAAAATACGTTGGCTACTAGAAAACACATTAAACGGTGCATCGGGCTCTTCAGCTACAACATGACTGGCAACAAAAGTGGCGGCTCCTAACTCTACTTTATCGCCAACTTTAATATTAAGCGCATAGAACACCGACTCACTGAGCCAAACTTCACCGCGAGCTGGAATGTCTTCAGTTACCTGAGGCTCAGCAGTTAAGCTAGATTTTATCTTTAGCTCGCCTTTTAATGGATAAGTGTTTGATACCGCTTTAACCGAACCCAACTGCATTTCGTCACCAGCAAATAGCATGGTATCGAAATAGGTTATTTTTGCGGTGCGAATGTTATCTTGGGCGGCTTTATCTAAAAACTCAGCAGGTAAAGCATGGTTACTTGCTAAGACACGATCTGCAGCAATAAAGGCACTGCTTTTTTGCTCAATACTTTGACCGATACGGTCAGTAACCATAGATAAAGTTAAAACAGTCAGTACAGCTAAAGCTATGGCTGCACTGATCACTGTTAACTCACCGCGCTTAAACTCACGTGAAAACAGTTTTAGTGCTAATTTAGCCCACATTCGCTTGCACTCCTTCGCTTTCTTTTACTGTTACTAATTGCCCTGCTTCAATATGTAATATTTGCTGGCATTTTTGCGCAAGCTGCTCATCATGGGTTACTAAAATAAGTGTCGTACCGTGTTCTTGATTAAGTTCAAATAATAACGACTCAATGAGCTTACCGTTTTTACTATCAAGGTTGGCTGAAGGTTCATCGGCAAATAAAATTTTAGGTGTACCAATAAATGCACGAGCTATCGCTACACGTTGCTGCTCACCGCCCGACAATTGCGACGGGTAATGGCCAACACGATGACTTAGCCCTACTTTTTCAAGTAGCTCAAGTGCTTGTTGTTTAGCATTTTTGCTTCCAGCAAGTTCAGCCGGTAGCATCACGTTTTCTAGAGCTGTTAAACTTTGCACGAGCATGAAAGATTGAAATACAAATCCCACTTTCTCTGCGCGAAGTGCAGCACGTGCTTCCTCATCTAATTCGTGTAATGCAGCACCATCTAAATGAATACTGCCATTGGTTGATTGGTCAAGGCCGGCTAATAAACTTAATAAAGTAGACTTACCCGAACCAGATGTGCCCACTACCGCAACCGAATCTCCTGACTTGACATTAAAGCTGATGTCACTGAGGATGGTGAGGTCGCCCTCAACCGTGGTGACCGTTTTAGAAAGTCCTTTAACTTGAATAATGTTTAATTGAGAAAGCGCTGACATATGATGCATCCAATCCTACGTTTTATATTCGTTTTACTGTTAGTAATCAAACCACTTACGGCAGCAGCTGACAACACAATTTTAATTTTAGGTGACAGTTTAAGCGCCGCTTATGGCCTTAAACAAGAGCAAGGCTGGGTTAAATTGTTACAAGATAAGTACGATGAAAAAGACCAATCTGTATACTTAGTAAACGCCAGTATTAGCGGTGAAACCACAGGCGGTGCGTTAAGACGACTCGATGCATTACTAACCGAGTTTGAACCTACGCACGTGCTTATAGAGCTTGGCGGAAATGACGGTTTACGCGGTTTTCCAATCAAGCGCTTACAAGCTAACCTACGTGATTTAATTGCAAAAAGCCAAAAAATTGGGGCGAAAACAGCCGTAATGGAAGTACAAATTCCACCAAACTATGGCCCTCGTTATACCAAACTTTTTACCGACAGCTTTGAAACCATTGCCAATGAAACAAACTCAGAATTAATGCCATTTTTTATGATCGATATTGCTGGCCGACCAGAGCTTATGCAAAACGATAACTTACACCCTAACGCCGATGCTCAACCATTAATACGCGACTTTATGTACAAAACGATCAACGATTGGCTAGATTAACCGCTAGCCTGATCACTTTATAATTAGAGCTGGACAATAAACAGCCAAACAAACCGCAGGTATATTGATTTTTATAAAAAAAGCCGTACTATGGCTTGCAACGTCGGCATATAGCGCAGCTTGGTAGCGCACTGTCATGGGGTGTCAGGGGTCGCAGGTTCAAATCCTGCTATGCCGACCATTTTTCTAACCCCAAACTCCCGCTCTATTATTTATCCCTCTGTGCTTTAAACTCCTTAAAAATACTGTTCACATTCACTTTTGAGCCTAGCTTTGCAGCGATTAAAAACAGGCCCGCTAGTTTTCTGTGAACGAACAGAGCATCTACGGGTGGTGCGTGCCAATGCTCTGAAGCGGTGCTCATTTTTAGGCCGAGCTCTTTGATTCGTTTTGGTAAGTCGCTATTTGCAAAGTCATACTCACCTTGGTGACGCAGTGGCTCGCAGGCGAGGAGAAATATGTCAACGACATTATCTATATATTCTTGAGCAAGCCCTTGTTGAAAATAGCCAATTTGCTGTGCTGCTGTTGCAACACCTGCTCTATCGTTACTATTCGCGGCAGATAATAACTGTAAGTAACCAGCACTAATATGCTGAGGTAGTTCGCGGGTAGCGCCAAAATCTAAAAGTACTAAGCGTTGATTGTCGATTTGATATTGATAATTAGCAAAGTTTGGATCTGTTTGAACTAATTTAAAGCTAAATAGCTCCTGTAAAAATAAACTTAGTAACTGCTGAGCAGCTTTATTACGTATCGTTTGCTCTGCACTTGCCAGTGCTTCTAGCTCTTGTCCTTCAACAAAACTCATGACTAATACTTGAGAAGAGCTCAGCGAATCTACAATATTGGGAATCAGGTAGTTTTCATCACCCTTTAAACACTCGCTGTAGCGTTTTAAATACTTGGCTTCTAATTTGTAGTCTGCTTCGTTTATAAGTTGTTGTTTGGCTTCGTCTATTAGAGGCTGTATTTCTACCTCTTTGGGTAATAAGCCACTGAGCTTCAAAAGGTAAGCTAAGTTATCAACATCACTGGCGATGCCTTTTGCAATACCTGGGTATTGCACTTTAACTGCTAACTTCTCGCCCGATTCACGGTAGGCAATATGCACTTGCCCTATTGATGCCGCAGCAAATGGCCTAAGTTCAAAGTGTGATAATTGTTCTAGCCATGCATCTCCCCAGTGCTCTCGCATCACTTTGACTAATTGCTTTTGCGGCATAGGTGTCGCTTCTGCACGCAGCCTTGCTAAAATTGCAGATAACTCAGGAGTGAGTAATTCACCGCTATCCATAGATAACAGCTGGCCCAATTTCATTGCAGCCCCACGTAGGTTTGCAAGCTGTTCGGCAAAGCGCTGAATATTTTTAGGCTGTAACAATAACTCTTGTCGTGATGTTTGCTTGCCAGCCGCCCATGCTTTTGTGCCTTCAAACAACATATTACCTGCGACTTTACCAGCTAAAGAGCCAAGCCGAACAGCGCGTGAAAACCGTGATGTTGGAACAGACTTTTGTTTATTACTCATAATGTTTCACACTATTAACTTAATGCTTTGAATACGTTGATTGCTCGGTTTTAGATCCACTTTAGCTTTTACAATCTTTTGCCCATTTGCATAAAATTAAAAAAGCCGCATGGTTTCCCGATGCGGCTATTTATTTAGATTAACAACTTAATAAATCGTTTTATTGAGTGTTACTGCTTACCAGACATCAACTGTTCCATCAGTTGGCTAAAGTCAAAGCTCGCTGCTTTTTGCAGTGGTGGATATTCAGTCAATGACTTAATGTGTTCACCAAGTAGATGTTGCACAGGCTCATTTAGCCATTGCTTAGCTTGCACAATGTCTGAACGGTCTGTTAAGCCATCAAAGCTTTCAAACGGGTCCATACGTAAGTTATAGATGATCGGGAACTTTTGCTTCTCATACTGAGCGTAATAGTTTTCGCTCGTTTCGAAATGAAGTTTCCACTGCTTATAACGCACAGCCTTGATGCTTGATTCGTAATAATAAAGGAAACTATCACGCGCACTTTCGTCTGTTTTACCTAACCAATAATCTAAGTTGTTTACACCATCAATCGGTTGCTTATGCTCTTTAAGGGCTTTTTTCGCGATATTTGGTTCACCCGCTGCTGCTGCAAGGGTTGTGTAAATATCCATGTGCGATTGAATACCCGTTAGTATCGTATTTGCAGGGACTTTACCTGGCCAACGAACAATCATAGGAACGCGTACGCCCCTTCGTAAGTTGTCATCTTTTCACCACGGAAAGGTGTTGTACCGCCGTGTAATCGAGCGCTGTGCTCAGGGCCATTATCTGTTGAGTAAATAACGATAGTGTTATCAAGTACACCCATATCATCTAGCGCAGCCATTAACTCACCCACTTGCTGGTCATGTTCAATTAGGCCACTGCCGTATAAATCATGCTCTGTGGTGTACTCTTCAGCTAAATAACGACTTTCGTCACTTAAACGCGTATACATGTGCATACGACTTGGGTTAAACCAAACAAAGAAAGGTTTATCAGCTTTTTTTGCACGCTTGATAAAATCTAGGCTCGCAGCCATAAACTCTTTATCTACGTTTTTCATACGTTCGCGAGAAAGCTGGCCGGTATCTTCAATTTTTTGTTTACCTACTTTACCAAAACGTGGATCAACCGTTTTATCATCTACATTAGTTGCGTAAGTATGTAAAACACCTCGCGTACCATACTTTTTGAAAAATTCAGGGTCTTTTGGATAATCACGTTGCTCGAATTCTTCTTGCGTATTTAAGTGATATAAGTTTCCAAAAAATTCATCAAAACCATGAACGGTTGGTAAGTGCTCGTTGCGATCACCTAAGTGGTTTTTACCAAATTGACCTGTAGCGTAACCTTGCTCTTTAAGAACCTCAGCAAGGGTATAAGAGCCCGCTTTTAAACCAAGCTCTGCGCCTGGTCTGCCAACAGTTGTCATGCCACTACGGATTGGGTACTGGCCGGTAATAAGGGCAGCGCGACCAGCAGTACATGATGGTTGTGCATAATGATCGGTAAACATTGCACCTTCATGGGCAAGTTTATCAATATTTGGGGTTTTATAACCCATTGTACCTAGGCCATATGCACTGACGTTTTGCCAGCCTACATCATCGGGGAATATTATGAGGATATTGGGCTTATCTTTAGCAAAAGCGACAGAGCTTGCTAAATACAAAGCAGCAGATGCTACGGCGAGTAGTTTTTTCATAACAGCAGTCCTTCGTGTATTGTAATAAAATACTATGTGATTTAGTTTTAAAACTGATAGTACCTATTTTTAGTTTACTAAACATACTGCTTACCGCAATTAATTATTATCAAAAAATAAAAAAAACCGCATGGTTTCCCAATGCGGTTTCATAAAATGACTAAAAATTAAGCCTATTTAATTACTTCTAAGCCACCCATGTATGGACGTAATACTTTTGGCACGATAACTGAGCCGTCTGCTTGTTGGTAGTTTTCTAAGATTGCTACAAGGGTACGACCAACCGCTAAACCTGAACCGTTTAGCGTGTGAAGTAGCTCTGGTTTTTTCTCGCCTTGACGACGGAAACGCGCTTGCATACGACGTGCTTGGAAATCAACCATGTTTGAACATGATGAGATTTCACGATAGGTGTTTTGTGCAGGTAACCAAACTTCTAAATCGTAAGTTTTTGCTGCACCAAAGCCCATATCACCTGTACATAAAATCACTTTACGGTATGGCAGCTCTAATGCTTGTAAGATTTGCTCAGCGTGACCTGTTAGCTCTTCTAGCGCTTGCATTGAATCTTCAGGTTTTACTAGTTGTACTAATTCAACTTTGTCGAACTGGTGCTGACGAATAAGACCACGGGTATCACGGCCATAGCTACCCGCTTCACTTCGGAAACATGGTGTATGTGCTGTTAAACGAATTGGTAAGTCGCTTTCGTCGTAAATTTCGTCACGAGCACTGTTAGTAAGCGGCACTTCCGCTGTAGGAATTAAGCTGAAACCTGGTTGTTGCTGACCGTCGTCATCCACTAAACCTAAAGTGTGGAATAAGTCACCAGCAAACTTAGGTAATTGGCTTGTGCCGTACAAGCTTGCGCTATTTACTAGGTAAGGCACATACATTTCTGTATAGCCATTTTGCTCTGTGTGCGTATCAAGCATAAACTGCGTAAGAGCACGGTGCATACGTGCAACTTGACCGCGCATAACGGTAAAACGTGCACCACTGATTTTAACGCCCATTTCAAAGTCTAGGCCGTTAACATCTTGACCAACATCAACGTGATCTTTTACTTCAAAGTCGTAAGACTTAGGCGTACCCCACGTTGAAATCTCAACGTTTTGATCTTCGTCTTCACCAACAGGTACTGATTCATCAGGTAAGTTTGGAATAGCAAGTGCAATTTGCTTAAGCTCTTCTAACACTGCATCTTGCTCTGCTTTAACGCTGTCTAGTTGGTCGCCAAGATTACTAACTGAATCAAGCAGCTGTTGTGCTTTTTCGTGCTCGCCTTTCGCTTTTGCTTGGCCGATAGCTTTGGAACTTGCATTACGCTCGCTTTGAAGTTCTTGCGTTTTTACTTGTAATGTTTTGCGTTTTTCTTCAAGAGCAGTCACTGCTGCAATATCAAGCTCGAAACCACGCGTTGCTAAACGTGCAGCCGCTTGTTCAATATCTTGACGTAAATATTTAGAATCTAACATGTTCGATTTTTAACCTTTTTGCATTACCAGCTGAAGGCCCAGCCAAGCCATAAATATACACACCACCACGTTTAAGGTGATATTGAGGGCCATTTTAAAAAAGTGACCTTGTTGCAATAGCAACAACGAATCCATTGAGAATGTTGAAAAGGTGGTCAATGCACCTAAAAAGCCAATACCAATTAAGGTTTTAGCTGGGCTAACAGCGATTATTTCTTTTTCAATCAAGCCGTACAAAATGCCCATTAACAATGAACCAAGAATATTAACTGTCAACGTGCCAAAAGGGAATCCCCTACCCAGCAGTTTTAGCATGGTTTCGCTAAGAAAATAGCGTAAACATGCTCCCGATGCACCACCTAGCGCAATCATCATGTAAAGTTTCAAACTATTCATAACGTTTAATATCACTTTGCTCGTTGCGCTGAGTTAAATAGTCCAGCTTTTGTTTGATTTTTTGTTCAAGTCCACGTTCGGTTGGGAAGTAATACTGGCGATCATTAATTGCTTCAGGGAAGTACTTTTCGCCAGCCGCGAATGCACCTTCTTCATTGTGAGCATAACGATATTCAGCGCCATAACCTAAATCTTTCATTAAACTTGTTGGTGCATTGCGTAAATGCTCAGGCACAGGATAACTCGGCTCATTTTTAGCGTCTTGCAGCGCTTGATTAAACGCCATATACACAGCGTTACTTTTCGGAGCACTGGCTAAATAAATGGTGGCTTGTGCAATAGCGCGCTCACCTTCACTTGGGCCAACACGTTGAAAAATATCCCACGCATTGAGTGCGACTTCCATTGCTCGCGGGTCGGCATTGCCAATATCTTCTGTAGCAATCGCTAATAAGCGCCTAGCTACATAAAGTGGGTCACCGCCACCTGCCAAAATACGGCAGTACCAATATAGAGCGCCATCAGGTGAACTTCCTCGTACTGACTTATGGAAGGCTGAAATCAAGTCGTAAAACTCATCGCCACCTTTGTCGTATTTGGCTAAGTGAGTTGGCAGTACTTGGCTTAAAACATGTTGATCAACTAGGTATTTGCCCTGTTGCTCCGTGGTTAAATCAACCGCTTGTTCTAACAAGTTAAGTACTTTACGTGCATCGCCATCACTTGCTTGGCAAAGCGCCAGTTTGGCGTTATCGGCAATTTCAATGTGTTTTTGGCTAAGCTCTACGTCTTCACGCAAGGCGCGCTCAATCACGGTAAATAAATCGGTTTGCTCAAGCGCTTTTAAAACATACACACGGGCACGAGACAATATCGCGTTATTGAGTGCAAATGATGGGTTTTCGGTGGTTGCGCCAACAAAAATAAAGGTGCCATCTTCGATATGTGGTAAGAATGCATCTTGCTGAGATTTATTAAATCGGTGCACTTCGTCTACAAATAATAAAGTGCGTTGTCCTCGCCCAGCAAGGTTTGCTTTCGCTTCGCTTACTGCCTCACGAATATCCTTCACGCCTGCTGTAACAGCCGACATTTGTATAAGGCTTGCATCGGCATGGTTAGCAATAATTTGCGCTAAGGTAGTTTTACCAACGCCAGGCGGCCCCCACAAAATAAGGCTGTGGCATCGTCCTGCAAGAATCGCTTGGTAAAGAGGTTTGTCGGGGCTCAATAGGTGCTGCTGACCTATGTAGTCATTCAGTGTTTCTGGTCGCATGCGCGCCGCGAGTGGGCGCACATCAGGGCCAAAATTAAATCCGAGGTTACTCAAGCCTTAATCACCTTGGCTTTGGTCGTCAACTTCCACGCCCTCAGGAATGGTGAATTCAAATGTTTGAGCTGCAAGCGCTTCGTTTACTTTGGCATCTTTAAAGGTAAATAAAGATTGCTGACCTGAGGTGTCTAATACAGTTAGTGATGCAAGACCTTGCTCTTTAGCATTAAAGCTAATATCTAACTTTTCAACTTGGCTCTCAACGCCTTTGTTTGGCGTGACACTAAAGCCTGCCTCTGTTGCCACAACTTGGTATTTTGCCCACTGCTCAGGATCTTTTGAGGTCAACAATACAAACGGTGTTGAATCAATTAGGCTGTGGGTATTCATAATGGTTACTTGTTCAGCAAAGCTGTCGAAGTAATAAGTTTTGTCGCCATTTGATACAAACAAGGTGTCATCTGGGCTTTGTTGTTGCCAGCGGATCATCATAGGCTGCTGAAGGGCAATGTTCCCCTCACCTTGCATGATAGCTTCACCTTGAGAATCGGTCACTTGTTGCGAAAACTGTGCTTTAAAACTTTTAATCGCAGCCAGTTGTTGTTGCAACGCTTCGCTGTCGTCTGCAAAACTTTGACCGCTTAATAAACAGCCCATAATTAGGGCTAGGTATTTAATTTTTTTCATTAATTTGCTCCACCATTTGGCACTAAGACTTCGCGGGCACCGTTATGACCCGGTGCGCTAACAATGCCTGATGTTTCCATTTGTTCAACTAAGCGTGCTGCGCGGTTATAACCTACGCGAAGCTTACGCTGCACACTCGATACCGAGACTTTGCCGGTTTCAATTACAAATGATACTGCTTCATCGTAAAGCGGATCTGACTCTTCATCACCGTCTTCACTGGTTTCTCCAGGTAGTAAAATTTCTTCTGTGGCATCACCACTTAAAATTTCATCTATATAATTTGGTTTACCACGTTTTTTCCAATCATCTACAACCGCGTGAACTTCGTGGTCGTCGACAAACGCGCCATGTACACGCACTGGCACACTGGTACCCGGCGGTAAGTAAAGCATGTCACCCATACCCAGTAAGTTTTCGGCACCTTGCTGATCTAAAATGGTACGCGAGTCAATTTTACTTGAAACTTGGAACGCCATACGGGTTGGAATATTCGCTTTAATTAAACCTGTAATAACGTCAACCGATGGGCGCTGTGTTGCTAGCACTAAATGAATACCTGCAGCACGAGCTTTTTGTGCAATACGAGCAATCAGCTCTTCCACTTTTTTACCCACGATCATCATCATGTCGGCAAATTCGTCTATCACCACCACAATACTTGGCAATTTACCAAGCTCTTCAGGGCCATCGGCCATGCCATCTGTGTCTTTAAAAAGTGGGTCTAAAATAGGGTGACCCGCTTCTTTCGCATCAAGCACTTTTTGGTTGTAACCTTTTAAGTTACGCACCCCAAGCGCCGACATTAGCTTATAACGACGTTCCATTTCGCCTACACACCAACGTAAAGCGTTGGCTGCTTCTTTCATGTCGGTAACAACTTCACATAATAAATGTGGGATGCCTTCGTACACCGAAAGTTCAAGCATTTTCGGGTCAATCATGATCATACGAACATCATCAGGGCCCGATTTGTACAGTAAGCTTAATATCATTACATTAACGCCCACTGACTTACCTGAACCTGTGGTACCTGCAACGAGTAAATGCGGCATTTTGCCAAGGTCAGCACATACTGGCTCACCAGCAATGTCTTTGCCTAACACCATAGTCAGTGGTGATGGGTTTGATTCGAATTTAGGTGCGTTAATAACTTCACTTAAACGCACGATTTCACGATGTTTGTTAGGTAGCTCTAAACCAACATAGGTTTTACCCGGAATAACCTCTACAACACGAACACTCACAGCAGACAGTGAACGCGCTAAATCTTTAGCAAGGCCGGTGATTTTGGCTACTTTGATACCCGGCGCTAAATCAAGCTCAAAGCGAGTTACAACCGGACCTGGGTACACACCCACAACCGCAGCTTGAATATTAAAATCAAGTAGTTTGGTTTCAACTAAACGTGAGATACCATCGAGCTCTTCTTGTGATAATGGATTTTTCGCTTTATCTGGGCGATCGAGTAAATCTAGCGATGGTAATGGGTTAGCAGGCGGTTGCTCATCTAGTAAGGCTTCAAACTTTTCTTTTGCCGTTGGCGGTGGCTGGTACGCAGGTTTTGCCTTTGGCATTGGTCGCGCGGGCGATACAACCGTTGTTACAGGTTTTTCTGGCTCAACGACCGGGCTTTGATCAAGCGCATTAAGTGCCGATACAGTATCGAATGATTCGTCATCAAGCGCACTAAAGCCAATTTCTTGGTCAAGAATATCGTCAAGCTCATCAAAACCTTCAAATTCATCATCACTACTGCTTGGCTGTTTTTTCTGTGTTTGTGATGGCTTTGTTGCTGGCTCGTCTATGTCATCGAAACCTATAGCTGGGTTGCTATCTTGCTGTTCAAAGTTAGCGTCTGGCTCGGCTGACGTTGGTTTAACCGCTTCTCTTTCGCGATTTAACCATGCAGAAAACTGCGCGCGTAAGAAGTAGAATATTTTCATCACCCACTTACCAACAAAGTCTACAAACTGAACCCAAGAAACTCCTGTTAGTAGCGTTAGACCTGCAAAAAAGAAACACAACAATAAAATAGAGGTGCCAGTGAAATTAAAAGTAGGCATCATGGCTGTGGCAATCACATCACCTACTACCCCGCCCGATGAAAAATTATATATGTCATCAAAATTGATGCTACTAATTGCCGTGGCTGAGGTAATGAATAACGCAAAGCCAATGACTCTTAGAGCAAGCGTGGTGTAGTCAAGCTGTAAAATACGATGAGGTTGTTTAAACAGTAAATAGCCAAACAGCTGAATGGCTACCGGCACAAGATAAGCTAGCCAGCCAAAACTAAGCAAAAGGATATCCGCAATCCATGCACCTGCGGTGCCGGTAATATTCTTAACATTAACAAATTCACCGGTTTGCGACCAAGAAGGATCGGCTGGATCAAAACTGATTAATGCACATAAAATAAATACTGCTGCAAAGGTACTAATAATTAGCCCCGTTTCTAACAGTCTTTGAACACCATTTAGGCGCATAGCTCCCTATTCCTTATTATTCTTTACTCATCGATTAGCAGTGAAATACCTTAGCAGGAAATGCCGTTTGATGCACTTTATCTTAACCTTGATGGACTGATAATGAACAAGTTTTTGTTACTCAATGTGTATTTTAACAGTTTAGGCAATATATGGGCGAATAATGACCCCTTGCTCACCTTTTACTTCTTCCATTACCACATAGGTTCGGCTTTCACTGACATTAGGAAGTTTTAGTAGAATATCCCCTAAAACATTTCGATATTCCGACATGTCGTTTACCCGCGTTTTTAATAGAAAGTCGAAATTACCTGATACTAAATGGCATTCAATAATTTCATCGTGCTTTTTAACTGCAGCGTTAAATTCTTCAAATACATCGGGTGATGTTTTAGTGATAGTCACTTCCACATAAACCGACAATCCTTGCCCGAGTTTTGCTGGATCTACCACGGCTTTATAACCGAGTATGTACCCTTCCCTTTCGAGCTTTTTTACCCGCTCTAAACAGGGTGTTGCACTTAGGCCTACACGCCTTGCCAGCTCTACGTTAGAGATCCGACCATCGAGCTGTAATTCCATTAAAATTTTACGGTCAATTCGGTCGAGTAATTGGTGCATAAGACAAACCAGAGTTTTAAACTGTTAAAATTAATTTTTTAGATTATATCACTAGAATCCAACTTAAAAAAGGTGAGACACACTGGCATGTCATGAATATAATAGTCAAAAATTTTATCCCGTTCTATTAAGGCGAAAAACTATGATTATTGGTGTACCTAAAGAAATTAAAAACCATGAATACCGTGTAGGTATGGTTCCTGCGAGTGTTCGTGAACTAGTAAACCATGGCCACCAAGTGTTTGTTGAAACTGATGCAGGTATGGGCATTGGCTTCACTAACGAAGATTATGTTGCAGCTGGTGCTGAAATTTTACCAACCGCTGCTGACGTTTTTGCTAAAGCTGAAATGATCGTTAAAGTAAAAGAGCCTCAAGCTGTTGAGCGTGCAATGTTACGCGAAGACCAAATTCTATTTACTTACCTTCACTTAGCACCGGATCTTCCACAAACTGAAGACCTAGTTAAAAGCGGCGCAATCTGTATCGCTTACGAAACTGTAACTGACGCTCGTGGCGGTTTACCTCTTCTTGCTCCTATGAGTGAAGTTGCTGGTCGTATGTCTATCCAAGCTGGTGCACAAGCGCTTGAAAAATCAAACCACGGCCGTGGTATGTTACTGGGTGGTGTACCTGGTGTTGAGCCAGCAAAAGTTGTTGTTATCGGTGGCGGCATGGTTGGTCGTAGCGCAGCGCAAATGGCAGTTGGCCTGGGTGCTGACGTTGTTGTTCTTGACCGTAACATCGACGTATTACGTGCATTAGACGCACAGTTCGGTAACAAAGTTAAAGCTATTTACTCTACTGCTGATGCGTTAGAAAAACACGTATTAGAAGCTGATCTTGTGATCGGTGGCGTACTAATCCCAGGTGCAGCAGCGCCTAAACTAGTGACAGCTGAGCACATCAAAGCAATGAAGCCTGGTTCTGCTATCGTTGACGTTGCGATCGACCAAGGTGGTTGTATCGCTACTTCTAAAGCAACAACTCACGCAGATCCTACTTACATCGTTGATGACGTTGTTCACTACTGTGTTGCTAACATGCCAGGTGCTGTACCACGTACTTCTACGTTTGCACTTAACAACGCAACATTACCGTATATCATCAACCTTGCTAACAAAGGCTATAAGAAAGCGCTTCTTGATGATGCACATTTCTTAAAAGGCTTAAACGTGATCAAAGGCCAAGTTACTTATAAAGAAGTAGCTGAAGCTTTCAACATGGAATATGTTGACCCACGTACAGCGGTTGAAAATGCTTAATTAGCATTGTGAAACAAAAAAAGCAGCGAATCGCTGCTTTTTTTATGCCTGTTTGCAAATAAATCAGTTTATCTGCAAACAATGATATTACTGATTAACGACGCTTAGTTTGTTTAGCGCGTTGATTGTGCTTTTTAACCGCCTTACGGATTTGGTTAATTTTAGCACGCTTGTCTTTACGTTTTTCAGGAATAGCCGACAACTTAGTTTGTGTTTCGCGACCTAACTGTACAGTTTTACGTAAATAGTTAACGGTATCTAAATCAAGCTCAGCCCAACCACCTTGTGGTAAACGCTTATCAAGCTCTAACTTACCGTAACGAATACGAATAAGACGAGAAACTTCTACATCTTGCGATTGCCATAAACGACGAACTTCGCGGTTACGACCTTCTGTTAAAGTGACATTGAACCAACGGTTGATACCTTCACCACCCATAGGTTTGATGTTTAAGAATTTTGCAGGACCATCTTCAAGCTCAACGCCTTTTGTTAAAGTGCGTAGCGTTTCGTTAGTCACTTCACCAAACACACGAGCTGAGTACTCACGCTCTACTTCGTAGCTTGGGTGCATTAAACGGTTAGCAAGTTCACCATCGTTAGTAAACAACATTAAACCTGCAGTGTTGATATCTAATCGACCCACTGCAATCCAACGTTCGCCATCAACACGTGGTAAACGATCAAATACCGTACGACGGCCTTCTGGGTCTTTACGTGTACATAACTCACCTTCGGGTTTGTTATACATAAGCACACGACAAATACGCTCAGCTTTGTCTTCAATTTTCACAACGTGACCATCAACACGGATTACATCGCTTGCCTCTACACGATCACCTAAACGGGCAACTTTACCGTTAACACTTACGCGGTTGGCATCAATGTATTTTTCCATTTCACGACGTGAACCCACACCAGCACGGGCTAATACTTTTTGTAACTTTTCAGTTTCTAAATTACTCATTCAGATAGTTCTCTCACAGAAGGATCGCTCAATAACTGGTTGATTTTACTTTCCTGAAGCTCAGGTAGTGGTGGTAATTCATCTAAACCAGCTAATGAAAAATAGTCTAAGAAAGCAGCAGTGGTGGCGTACAAGGCAGGACGCCCCGGCACTTCTTTGTGGCCAACAACTCTTATCCACTCTCTTTCTAATAATGTTTTAATTATCCCTGAGCCAACTGTAACCCCCCGTACTTGTTCAATCTCACCACGGGTTATGGGTTGTCTATAGGCAATCAAGGATAAAGTTTCTAATAGTGCTCTTGAGTATTTCGGTGCTCGCTCTTGCCATAAATTTGCAAGCCAAGGTGCTAAACTTGCACATGCTTGAAACCGATAACCGCTGCCAACGGCAACAAGCTTAATGCCTCGAGTTTGATAATGCGTTTGAATTTGGTCAATTGCATTATTTATGCGTGGCATAGATACGCTTAAATCAGCTAATACTGTCTCTTTTAAATGACGCTTAGACACGGGCTTTCCGGCAACAAAAATCGCGGCTTCTATGATTTCGACTAATTGTTCATCACTGATACGTTTTGCGGCCATTGCAACTAAAGGTCATTTTTACTCACTAACGCTCTATTATGACAGAAGTCGACCAAGGTTGGAAAAATTATTATAAAAAAGCCAGCGTAAAACACTGGCTTTAGGGGTATTTAATAGCTGCTTTATAAAATTAGCTCTTGTTAAGCATCTCTAACGCGTCGTCTTCGGCAACTTCACTGCCATATTTATTAATGTAACTAATAAACTCATTGCGGCTTACACGTTTATCTTTGTTGCTATCCATATAGCCAAAGTGATTTGCAATGTCGTCGTCATCCGCTTCTTCAATAGAAATATAGCCATTTTTATCGTTATCTAACGATTTAAAGTCATTTTCGATTGGGTCAAATTTAGCGATTTCAGCTTTAAATGCTGATTCAGATACCTCACTATCAGTTGCCACCTTGCCTGTATTTAACTGCATGTAAGCATTAAATTCAGTACGGCTGATTTGATCATCCATATTGGTATCGATATTTGAAAAGTGCTCCCAAATAGCATCGTCGTCAGCTTCTACTTTAGAGATATAACCGTCGTTGTCATTATCTAGGCTGCCAAAATCGCTGTCGATTTTTTCTAAAGAGTTACTCGCAGAACAGGCTGATAGGCTTAATGCTGCTAAAATTGTTGATGCTAAAGTTAACTTATTCATAAGACATTTCCTTGTAGTCGATTAGATTCACTTCGACTGTTACAAGTTGAATGCCAAAATGCCTTATTGTCTAAAATCAAGCACTTACAACCTAGTTAAGTTAAGGTTAAGCCTATGATTTAGCAAGCTTTTCATTAATTACTGTAATTTTTTCATAAAAAAAAGCGCTCTAAAGAGCGCTTTTTCAATCTAACTATAATGTTGCTATTAGATAGCTGCGTTTTGGTAACGCTTAACGAAATCTGTTACTGCTTCGCCATTACATTTTAAAGTATTTAAGTTACCAATTTTTTCACGCACAGGTGTTAAACCTTTTTTAAGTGCAGTGATACAAAGTTGAGTCTCTTTTTGCTCATTTTTAGCAAACACTTCAACAGCTGCCTTTGTTGCAGCTTCTTGTGATTGTGCTTTTTTAGCAATTTCACGGATGTCAGTACCGTTACATAAAATGCTCTTTGAAAAACGTGACATTGAAATGCCATGCTTTGCTGCTTCTTTACGTGCAGCGGTAAACCCTTCGTTCGCACTTAAGCTACATAACTTTGATTCAATACGGTTATCAGCTGAAAAGTAGTGCGGGTTGCTTGCTAATGAGCCAAATGAGATACATGCAAGAGAAAGCATCACTAATTGTTTTTTCATGGTTTACCTTTAAATAGTACATAATATGAACGGGTGATTTGTGCGCATTATATAACCAAAAATAAGTAGATCAACTGAATTATTTATTTAATTTAATTATTAATACTGAGTTAACAATGTTTTTAAAATAAGCAGCAATTGATCAACATTTATTCAATTTGATTTTCGTAATTTGCTCATGAATAAGCCCTATTTTGATGGTAGAATTGCCCTAAACGAATAAACAAAAATTCAGATAGGTAATCCATGAAGGTAATCTCATTTAACATTAACGGCCTGCGCGCCCGTTTACACCAGTTGCAAGCGGTGATTGATAAACATCAACCAGATATCATTGGCTTACAAGAAATCAAAGTGCATGATGAAGCCTTCCCGCTTGAGGATGTACAAAAAATGGGTTATCACGTTTATTTCCATGGTCAAAAAGCGCATTACGGCGTGGCAATGCTATGTAAGCAAGAACCTAAATCGGTTGTAAAAGGTTTTGCAACCGATACAGATGAATCACAACGTCGTATGATCAGCGTAACAGTGACTCAAGAAAATGGTCGCGATCTTACTGTGATGAATGGCTACTTCCCGCAAGGCGATAATATTGCCCATGAAACCAAGTTCCCATATAAGCGTCAATTCTATAAAGATCTAATGACTCACTTAGAAGATAATCACACACCAGAGCAAGATGTTATTGTGATGGGCGATATTAATATTTCACCAACCGATCTCGACATTGGTATTGGAGAGCCTAACCGTAAACGCTGGTTAAAAACAGGTAAATGTTCTTTTCAACCAGAAGAGCGTGAATGGCTAAGCACGTTATTAAACTGGGGCTTTAAAGATACCTTCCGTGAACTATACCCAGAAAAAACCGAACAATATTCGTGGTTTGATTACCGCTCAAAAGGTTTTGATGACAATCGCGGTTTACGTATTGATGTGATCTTAGCAACCCCAGCGCTTGCTGAGCGTTGTATTGAGTCAGGTATCGATTACGAATTACGTGGTATCGAAAAACCATCTGATCATGCGCCAATTTGGTCAACATTTAACGCATGATAGAGACGATGCAATGGCAGCTCCCTTTGTGGAGCTGTGTGGCTTTAGTACTTTGGCTAAGCTTTGATAAGCAAAGCGCATCCCAATTATTGGCAACACCAATAAGACAAGTGGGTGTGCTCGCGTGTGCTTTAGTACTTGCAATATTATGGCGCATTAAAGCGGGAATATTGCCGGGCCTCGAATTGCATATATTAGGGGTCACCGCAGTGACCCTGATTTTAGGTTGGCGACTGGCTATTTTTGCAAGCAGCCTTGCAAGTCTACTGCTGGTGTTAGTCGCTCAGTTACCACTGCCCTTATTGCCTGTGCATTTACTATTTACGGCATTTATACCTATCACGCTGAGTTACTTGTGTTTTGTACTTTGCTATAGCTATTTACCAAGACACTTTTTTATTTATATCTTTTTATGCGCATTTTTAACCGCGGCTGTTATCGCTTGTATCAAAATACTTACCAGTGGTGTGTTTTATTACTTATTGGGTGATTACAGTTTTATTGAGATTTCAGAAAACTATCTCATTCTATGTGCCATAATTTGGTTTCCAGAAGCAATGCTCAATGGCATGGCTATTACCTTGTTGATCACCTATCGCCCGCACTGGGTTAAAACCTTTTATGATAAGGACTATTTAGACTCATGAGTCTTCACTATCACTGCCCGCTTTGCAAACTTGAACTTACGCTAACCGATAAAACTTACCGCTGTGACAACAACCATAGTTTTGATATCGCTAAAGAGGGTTATGTCAATTTATTACCCGTGCAAAATAAAAAGTCGAAACAACCAGGTGATAACCTTGAAATGGTGCAAGCACGCCGAGCTTTTTTAAGTGCGGGGCACTACCTTTTTTTACAGCAAGCTTTAGCTGAGTTAGTAGCATCACTTAAACCAAATACAGTAATTGATTTAGGATGTGGCGAAGGCTTTTATACCCAAGCAATAGCAGCGCAATCGAGTGCCGAAGTATATGGTGTTGATATTTCGAAGCCGGCGGTAAAATACGCGGCTAAGCGTTATGAAAATGCAAATTTTAGTGTTGCCTCGATTAGCCAAGCCCCTTTTGCTGACGCATCTGCCGATGTGCTTGTCAGTGTGTTTGCCCCCTTATTTGCACAAGAACTTGCTCGACTTGCCAAATCGCAAGGCAGTCTAATTGTCGCAAGTCCAGGACCTTGGCATCTTAAAGAATTAAAAGCGTTTATTTATGCGGATGTAAAACCACATACAGAGATAGAGCCACCAGCAGGGTTTAGTAAAGAGTCAATAAACTTGCTAGAGCAACAGGTGCTATTGCCTGTTGATGAGATTAAACATTTAATTATGATGACGCCGTTTGCTTGGAAGTTTCGCCCAGAGCATTGGCAGCAGATAGAGCAACAAGGCCCACAAAAAGTAACGTTATCGTTTTATGTGAGCCAGTTTATTCGTGATTAAAAGTGTTCTTTTGTGAACGCTTTATCCATCTTTTCGAACATATCTTTTAAAAGTTGAGCTAAATCTGTGTAGCATGGTTTTTCAGTTGTGAGTTGTGACTGATAGCCATGCGCCTTCATTTTACTATGCAGCTCGGTATACCAACTTAACATAGCTGGTTCTAAACGGGTTTGAGCGCGACGACCTAACCACAGCAAGCCTTGAAAAGGTAACGACAGAAAAAATAAAGCGATAGTAATAGCTTGAGGGAAGTAATCACTACCTAAATAGTTTACTTGCATGAACACTGTGAACATAGCCAGAATAGGCATGACTGTGATCGCCAAGTCTGTGGCTTTGATCACTCTGAATTCAGCAAACATTGGAGCTAGCTCTTGTCGCATTGGCCATTTTTTCGCGTACTGACGACCTGTTTGCACTTGTGACATGACACCTTTTTGCATCATCACTCCTCGGGTTTTCATACTGTTTCACAACTGAGTGTAACACACTCCCGGATACAATCCCTGCAAAACCTGTCCTCGTTTTTATAACAATTTATGTCATTGACACTAACGTTAATAGTCTAAATGAGATAAAATGTTATCGGCTTAAGTCAACGAGACTTTAGTATAATTACAGCCCACCTTTGTTAAGTGTAGCAACAAAATACTTATTTACTATACTGGCAAAGAATTCTAATTATCAAGCCTTAATATACACTGACTGATATCGTACTTTTAGGACCTAGCTATGCCAACGCCCCTTTACCCACCACACCATGTTTTAGTACTGAACTGTGGTAGTTCAAGTTTAAAATTTGCCATTTTAGATGCCACCACTTCTGACGAAGTTATTTCAGGTTTAGCTGAGCGCCTTGGCTCAGACACACCTTCAATCAAATATAAATATAATGGTGAAAAAAAGCTGATTGAACTTGCTAAAGGTCAAGCCCACGATGCGGCGATTGCTGAATTGGTTAAGCTAGTCAATAACTTAGGTCTTGCAGATAATTTAATCGCTGTAGGTCATCGTGTGGTGCACGGTGGCGAGCATTTCACTGAATCTGTACTTATCGACGATGATGTACTTGCAGCTATTGAAAAAACAGCGGCACTTGCACCACTTCATAACCCAGCAAACTTATTGGGTATTCGCACTGCAAAGCAAGCGTTCTCAGCGCTGCCACAAATTGCCGTGTTTGATACTGCGTTTCACCAAACCATGCCTAATATTGCTTACTTATATGCTTTGCCTTACTCGCTTTATAAAGAGCATGGCGTAAGACGCTATGGTTTTCATGGTACCAGTCATTACTACGTTGCTGGTGAAGCAGCAAAATTATTAGGCAAAGTGCGCGAGCAAACTAATGTGATCAGTGCACATTTAGGTAATGGTTGCTCAGTGTGTGCGATTAAAGATGGCAAGAGCGTAGATACCAGTATGGGTCTTACGCCGCTTGAAGGCTTAGTGATGGGTACTCGCAGTGGTAGCATCGATCCGGGTTTATTCACTTTCTTAACGCAGCAACTTAATTACACTGCTCAAGAAATTGATGATTTACTCAATAAGCAAAGTGGCTTGCTAGGTATTAGTGAATTATCAAATGACTGCCGCACTATCGAAGAAGCCGCCGTTGAAGGCCACCCGCAAGCAAACCTTGCACTCGATATCTTCTGTTACCGCTTAGCTAAACAAATAGCTGCTTTTTTAGTTCCTCTACAACGTTTAGATGCACTTATTTTTACCGGCGGTATCGGTGAAAACTCAGATATTATTCGTGACAAAGTCATCACTCAATTAGGCTTTTTAGGCCTTGAGTGTGATGAAGATGCAAACTTAGCGGCACGTTTTGGTAAAGAAGGTCTAATTTCAAAAGGCCAAGCGCATGCGAAAGCGTTTGTGATCCCTACCAACGAAGAATGGGTGATTGCTAACGATGCTGCCCGTATTGCACAGGAGGCTTAAGTAAATGGCACATAGAATTATGTTGATCCCTATTTCAACGGGGGTTGGTTTAACGTCTGTTTCTGTTGGTTTAGTCCGCGCGCTTGAGCAAAAAGCGCTAAAGGTAAACTTTTTTAAGCCAATCGCACAGCCTCGTTCTGGCGATACAGGCCCAGAAAAGTCAACGCAAATTGTCACCCATGGTTCGCCAATTAATCCACCTACACCATTTGAGCTTAGCTATGCAGAGCAAATGATTGGTGATGGTAAAGGCGACGACTTACTAGAAGAAATCGTAGAGCGCTTTGAAAGCACTATTAAAGAAGACGAAATTGCGATTATCGAAGGTATGGTGCCAACACGTCGTCAGCCTTATGCTGGCCGTGTAAACCGCGAAATCGCGCAAACACTGGGTGCTGATATTGTTTTTGTATTAACACCAAGCAACGATAGCAATGACCAAATTGAAGACCGTTTAGAAATCGCCTCTGGCAACTATGGCGGTGTTAACCACCCTCGCGTGCTAGGTTGTATTTTCAACAAAGTAAATGCTCCTTTAGATGACGAAGGTCGCGCACGTGCAGACCTTGTTGAGGCCCATGAGCCTGAGCAACTTGAAAACGAATTAAACCGTTTAGCATCACTGCCGATTTTCAGAAAGCACCCATTTAAGTTATTAGGTTCAATTCCGTGGGATTTCGACCTAGTAGCGCCGCGTGTGCGCGATTTATGTGAATACTTAAAAGCCGAAGTCATTAACGAAGGCGACATGGCTCACCGTCGTTTACGTCGTGTCACTTTCTGTGCGCGAACGGTTTCAAACATTTTAAGCCACTTTACCCCGGGTGCATTACTGGTAACACCAGGCGATCGCTCTGATGTATTAGTTGCGGCTTGTTTATCGGCCATGAATGGCACCAAACTTGGGGCGATTTTATTAACCGGTGGCTTTAAGCCTGAAGAACGCATTATGAAATTGTGCGAGCAAGCCATGGATACAGGCCTGCCAATTCTTGCAACAGAGGAAGATACTTGGCGCACGTCACTCTTGCTGCATAACTTCAATATGGAAGTACCATGTGATGATGACCAACGTATCGATAAGGTGAAAGATCATAACGCCAGCCATATCGACTCTGATTGGTTAGACAGCCTTGCGAAAAGTGTTGGCCGTACTCGTAAAATGTCACCGCCTGCGTTTCGTTTCTTACTAACAGATAAAGCTCGTCAAGCGAATAAAACCGTAGTTTTACCTGAAGGTAATGAGCCGCGTACGATTAAAGCTGCCGCAATTTGTGGCCAACGTGGTATTGCTAAAACAATCCTGCTTGGTGACAAAGAAGAGATTTTACGTATTGCAGAGCAACAAGGTGTAGAGCTCAACGATAACGTTACAATTATTGAACCGAGTGATGTAATTAACGATTACGTTGCGCCGATGGTCGAAATTCGTAAAAACAAAGGCTTAACTGAAGTTATTGCCCAAGAGCAGCTACTCGACAATGTGGTACTTGGTACCATGATGCTTGAGCAAGGTAAAGTTGATGGCTTAGTTTCGGGCGCTGTTAACACCACTGCAAACACCATTCGCCCACCGTTACAGTTAATTAAAACTGCACCGGGCTCGTCGTTAGTCTCATCGGTATTCTTTATGCTGTTACCTGATCAAGTACTGGTTTATGGTGACTGTGCAATTAACCCAGACCCAACCGCAGAGCAGTTAGCCGATATTGCAATTCAATCAGCAGACTCAGCCGCCGCGTTTGGTATTGAGCCTCGTGTTGCAATGATCAGCTACAGTACGGGTACTTCGGGTTCAGGTGCTGACGTAGAAAAAGTGCGTGAAGCCACTAAGCTTGCCCAGCAAAAGCGCCCTGATTTAGTGATTGATGGCCCACTTCAGTACGACGCTGCAATTATGGAAAACGTTGCGATTAAGAAAGCTCCTGGCAGCCCTGTAGCAGGTAAAGCGACGGTGTTCGTATTCCCAGATTTAAATACCGGTAATACAACCTATAAAGCCGTGCAACGTAGTGCTGACTTAATTAGTATTGGCCCAATGCTGCAAGGTATGCGTAAGCCAGTAAATGACTTGAGCCGTGGTGCATTAGTAGACGATATTGTTTACACCATTGCCCTTACGGCGATTCAAGCTAAGCAAGTTGAAAGCTTAGAAAATTAACCCTTCAAAAATTAGGCTAATTTATAAATTCTTTATAAATTAGCCTATTACCTTCTTTATACTGAGCTATTCCCATATTTATCCACAGAATCTGTGGACAAGATTTAAAGGCTAAACTGAGCAAATCCCCAGCAATCAAAATTATTGCGCTTTATCTTAACTTTGTTTACCTATACTATAAATTCAAAGGCTTCAAAGATAGGATCACAGATGTCAAAACAAACGTTACAACTTCATAGTGAAGAACTTACCATTCATAGTTTAGATGTTGATGCAACGATTGATCCTGCCCTACTCCAACAAGCTATTTTCTTTATTGCTAAAACCGCCGATGAGCTATCAATTGTATGCCCAAGTACCTTTTCAATAGACAGTTTAGATCAAGAAACTGATTGGCTAGCACTTGAAGTGATTGGCCCTCTTGGCTTTTCTTTAACGGGTATTATGGCGAACATTTCTGGTGTGCTTGCTAAAGCGTCAATTTCGATTTTTGCTTTATCAACGTACGATACCGATTATGTCTTGGTGAAAAAGCAAAGCATGGCAAAAGCCATTACAGCACTTAGAAAAGACGGTTACCATGTGATAGGTGACGTTAAATAAGCCATGAGTATCGACGTTCAATATTTGCCTGAGCGCAGCCTAAGAAAAGCGCGTTGTATGGCAATCAAAAGCCCTTTTACAGGTCGTGTTAAAAGTATGGCTGAACACCCAGAGCCTTTTTTTAGGTATGCCACCGTTGGTCCTGGGATTTGTGTAGAACTAACGAGCCACAATATTATTGCCCCTTTCGATGGCACACTATTACAAGTTAAAAATGCAGGAAAAGAATATATTTTACAGGCCAAAAATGGTTTGAAAATATTATTAAATTTATCGTTTTCATCTATAGAAGAGCATATTAGCCACACCAACATTGCTAAGCTAAATGGCAGTAAAATTAGCCAAGGTGAGCGATTAGCCTATTTTGACCTACGCGAGCTAAGCAGCCCTATGCTAGGCACAGTTTGCGTGCTCAACAGCCATAATCTTGGCCCCCTTTATTATTCACTATCTCAGGTCATTGCTGGGGTAGATACTTTACTCACTGTAACTAAAAAGTAGAATTTATGACTATCATGTATGGTATCAGCAATTGCGATACAATTAAAAAAGCGAAAAAATATTTATCTGATAATAATCAAGAGTTTACTTTCCATGATTACCGTAAAGACGGCATCAGTGCAGAGCTAGTTAATGAATTTGCAGCGCATATTGATTGGCAAGATTTAGTTAATAAACGCGGCACAACTTATCGCCAGTTATCTGATGAACAAAAACAAAATCTCGATAAAGAATCAGCATTAGCATTATTAGTTGAGCAACCTGCGATGATCAAGCGCCCGGTACTTGTGCATAATGGCCAATACCACTTAGGTTTTAAAGCAGCTCAATACGATGAGATTTTTGCCTAATGACTCACGCTGTTATTGAACTTGCTCAAGCACTTATCCAGCGTGAATCAGTGACCCCTGAAGATGCTGGTTGCCAAGCGTTAATGAACGAGCGCCTTGAAAAACTTGGCTTTAATATTGAATCACTGTTTTTCACTGATACCTTAAATACCTGGGCTCGCAAAGGAAACACATCACCGCATTTTTGTTTTGCTGGTCACACAGATGTTGTACCAACAGGTCCTGAAAAAAATTGGCAGCACCCGCCTTTTTCGGCACTGGTAAAAGACGGCATGCTACACGGACGCGGTGCAGCCGATATGAAAGGCTCCTTAGCAGCTATGGTTGTTGCCACTGAGCGCTTTATTGCAAAACACCCAGATCATAAAGGGTCTATCTCATTTTTAATTACATCAGATGAAGAAGGCCCGTTTATCAACGGCACAACCCGTGTTATTGATACCCTTGAAGCCCGTGGTGAGAAGATTGATTTATGCTTAGTTGGCGAACCATCGTCGCGAGATAAACTGGGTGATGTAGTAAAAAATGGTCGTCGCGGCTCATTAACAGGCTTTTTAACCGTTAAAGGTGTACAAGGTCACGTTGCTTATCCACATTTAGCACAAAACCCAATTCACTTAGCTGCACCGGCGTTAACTGAACTTAGCCAAACCGAGTGGGATCAGGGTAACGAGTTTTTCCCTGCAACAAGCTTTCAAGTTTCAAATATAAATGGTGGCACCGGAGCTGGCAATGTGATCCCAGGCGAGCTCGACATTCAATTCAACTTTCGCTTTAGTACCGAAGTAACCTATCAACAGCTACAACAAAGAGTTGTTGATATTGTTGAAAAACATAACCTTGATTATGAACTAAGTTGGATTGTTAATGGACTACCGTTTTTAACCGATCACGGTCCGTTAGTTGATGCTACAGTTCACGCTATTAAGCAGGTAACCGGACGCGACACAGCGCTTGAAACCACCGGTGGTACATCTGATGGCCGTTTTATTGCGCAAACAGGTGCCAAAGTTATTGAGCTGGGCCCTCGTAATGAAACCATTCATAAAGTAAACGAATGTGTTAGCACAGATGATTTAATTCAGCTTGCAGATATTTATGAAATCATTTTAGAGCAACTGCTTACATGAACCAAACCGAGCTTAAAAAATGCGCCACAGGGTTAAGTAGCTCACATTTAGTTGGGCTACAAAACCACCGCTTGCATGGTGATATTGTCGATGACTTTTTAGCCCTTCAACAAGGCGCGAAAGAAGCAGGTATTGATTTGGCGATAGCCTCAAGCTTTCGCGATTTTCAGCGTCAAAGTGCTATTTGGAATGCTAAATTTCAGGGTCTTCGCCCAGTTTATACTCTTGAGCAAAAAACGGTAGACTTACAACGTTTAACTGATACTGAAAAGTGTCACGCGATTATGCTTTACTCTGCACTACCGGGGGCAAGCAGGCATCACTTTGGTACCGACCTCGACATCTACGATACCCGCCCTATTGACGATGATTATCAACTGCAATTAACACCTGATGAGTATTCGACCACAGGACCATTTACTAAGCTTGCGGTATGGCTTGATAATAACCTTGAAAAGTATGGTTTTTATCGCCCCTACCAAGAATATAAAGGCGGGGTTGCCCCTGAGCCTTGGCATATTAGCCATATCAGAGCTTCAGCAAAGATGATGCAGTATTTGTCAGTTGAAACATTACAGCAATGTATTGAACAAAGTGAGCTTAGCGGCAAACAAGCGATTTTAGCTGAACTTAACACGCTTTATGAGCGCTACGTATTAAATATCAATGACCCTAAATCTAAAGACTGCGCTTTTTAGCCATTAAAAACACCAAAACAGCGCCAAGAATTAAGGCGCTGGCTATTATTAAACGCGTTGTCAGTTGCTCATCTAAAAATAGCACCCCCGCTATTGTAGCAAGCACTGGGACTGTTAGTTGTACCACACCCGCTTGGCTACTTTTTAGTTTTGGTAGTGCAACATACCAAATACTGTAACCGACTCCTGATGCAAGTGCTCCTGAGGCTATAGCTAAGCAAATCCCGGTAGCTGAGACTGCTTGCCAATCTAAAGCAGCTACAAGGACTAAAATCGGCACAAGTATTAAACTTCTTAAAAAGTTAAAACTAGTTGCTTGCAGCGGTGATCTGCATGATTTTCCACGAATGCTGTAAATTCCCCACGCTACGCCACTTATTGCCATAAGCATAGCGGGTAAAAAAGAGGGCACTGTTGCAGAGGGCAACATTAAATAAATAAAGCCAGCAAAGGCTACAAACAACGCCCCCCACTGCACTTTACTAAGCGGCTCTTTGTTAAAAACACTGTGGCCTATCATAGTCAGTTGCACCGCAGAAAATAAAATAAGTGCGCCCGTGCCGGTATTTAACTCAACGTAGGCAACTGAAAAGCAGAGCGCGTAAACAAATAAACTAAGCGCACTAATATTGTTACCTTTATCGGTTAAAGGCTTAGCTCTTTGCGATTTTAATTGCCACTGCAACAGTATAAGCAGCATCAATGCCCCACTTACCAAGCGTAAGGCAGTGAAACTTAATGGGTCGATATCACCACTTTGTAATGCCATACGACACAGCAAGGAGTTAGCTGCAAACGCACACAGTGCAATTAAAGTATAGAGTACAGTACTTAACAAATGTGGTGTTCCTTTAACATTAAAAAACACTAGACCAGTAAGTTGTCTATTAACTTACGATTTTTTACATAATTTATCATAGAAGGTTAAGCCGCGTATGCTAATCTGAGTACATTGTTTAAAAGGAGTGTTCAGTGCATCGACGTTTATTTATTGGCGCTGTTTTACTGTTATCAGGCTGCAGTACCATAGGTATTACTGATCTATTCCAAGATTATGCGACGCAGCTAAGACCTGTGCGCCAAGCTGTATCTCAAAATAATATAGAAAATGCGCAGCAATTGTTGCCGAGCAATAGCCGTGGCCACAGTAACTATTTATTGAATCAGCTTGAAACTGCTCGTCTTGAATTTTTAGCGAAACAGAATTCTCAGGCCAATGAGACCTTTGAAACTGTTTATCAAAACATGGAAAAAAAGCGTCAAGCAGCCAAAATACAACTAAGCACAAGTCTTGAACAAACAAATTCATTATTAACAAATGATTCAGTGATTGGTTATGAGCCTGCTGCCTATGAAATGACCATGTTACATAGCTACAAAGCACTGAGCTACGTATTTGATAACCAGCTTGAATCAGCATTAGTTGAAGTTAGACGCGCAAATAAAGTGCAAGAAGATGCATTAAAAGACAACCAAGCTGTACTTGATGAACAAGCAGAAAATGCAGCTGAGGGTTATCCCGATATGGCCGAGTTAATTGGCAATATTAAAAATGGTTTTCAAAATGCCTTTACGTTCTATTTGTCGGGCCTGCTTTATGAGGCGGATAAACAGTTTGATGATGCCTATATCGACTATAAAAAAGCGCTCGAAATAAATAGCGATAATAGCTACCTACAACAAACTGTTTTACGACTTGCTAAAAAACAAGGCTTTGAGCAAGACTTTGAAGAATTTAGTAAACGCTTTGGTGAACTTAAGCAGCATAAGCCAAACACGGGCCAAGTAATTGTAATTGCAGAGCAAGGTTTAATACCAGCAAGACAAGAGTTTCAATTACGCTTGCCTATTTATTCGTCCCATGGAGATGCGCGTTTTTATAGTATCGCTATGCCTGTATATCGCGGCGCACCTTATGTAAATAACGACAAGAACATTACATTGGATGGCGACAACTTCATCCTTAAACCAATCGTTAGGCTCGAGGCACTAGCAGCGAAAACACTTAAAGATCAAAGTACAGGAAGAATTACCAGACAAGTAATGCGCTTGGTTGCAAAAGAAAAGATGCGTGCTGAACTGGCAAGAAGCGGCGGCGATGTGGGTAATATTTTAGCCAATATATATAACATGGCCTCTGAACAAGCAGATACAAGAAGTTGGCTTACCTTACCAAGTCAATTAAGTATTGCCCAAAATACCATGACAACTGGTGAACATGTTTTATCTGTACCAGGTCGTGGCGAAATAAACTTTTCGGTTAGTAAGCAAGGGTTAACCTTAATTTTCCTAACCTCTATTAATAGCTACTATGACACACATGTCGTTCAACTTTAGGAGCAATGATGAAATATTTAGTGCCACTATTAACCATTTTACTTGTTGCGGCCTGCTCCTCACGCCCGACCACTTCTGGCATTGGTGTTGAGCAAACTGCAAAACAATATAACCAACAATTGATCGTTAATAACCCAGAACTAGGGCAAAAACTTGCAATTACAGATGTAAAAACACGCCAAACAAACGGCTTAACAGATGTGGTTGTAACATTGGCAAGCCAATATAAAAAATCACAGTATTTACAGTACCAATTTACTTGGTATGACGCTGATGGTTTTGTTATACGCGGCAATCACTCTCCTTGGCAACCCATTACCTTATTTGGATTTGCTAAAACACAGTTACCGGGCTTAGCCCCGACAGCAAATGCTGTCACCTTCTCGCTTGCAGTGCGTGAAGTGTCAACAGAAGCACAAGAATTTGAAGATTAAGGAAACCATGATGAAATTACTTTCTGTTAAATCGGCTGCGGCCATTGCGATAACTAGCACTTTGCTGCTTTCTGGTTGTGCCAATAAAGCGGTGGTTAGCTACGGCGATGCTCAGGCTGTTGAAACAACTGATATCAATTTTGGATCAACCGATCTACAAAAAGTAGCAAGTCAAATGACAGACTCGTTACTTGCTTCACCTGTGGTTGGCACAATGACAGCAAATACTCGCCCTGTCGTGTTTGTAGAGCGTATTAAAAATAAAACCAGTGAACACATTGATACCGAATCAATCACCGATTCAATCTCAACACAATTACTACGCAGTGGTAAGTTTCGCTTTGTTGATATGACACGCGTTGAAGCGGTACGTGAGCAACTTAATTTTCAAAACGATGACCCGCTAGTTAACCCAAGTACAGCGATTGCATTTGGTCAACAAGTTGGGGCTCAGTACATGTTATACGGCAACTTATCGAGCATTGTTAAGTCAAATGCTGATAAGGCTGATGTGTATTACAAATTTACTATGCGTTTAATGGATTTAAAAAGTGGCCTAGTTGAATGGGCTGATGAAACTGAAATCCGTAAAACACGCGAGAAATCAACTTTTGGCTGGTAGTCAGGAGGATGTATGAAATACTTAGTAACAATCCTGGTAAGCTGTTTATTACTCAGCTCGCCTAGTTACGCTGATTATCAGCGTAATAAAGCAGTGCCAGTACAGCAGGTGTTATTTGGATCTGTGCAATCGGTACGAACGATTACTGATCAAGAGCTAGTTAGAGATAAAACTAATGGCTGGGAAACCTTTGGCGGTGCATTACTCGGGGGTGTTATTGGTAATCAGTTTGGCGGCGGCAGTGGTCGTACCGTCGCAACTATTTTAGGTTCAATGATTGGTGGCTCTGTTGCTCACAACCGTCAACAAAACAGTCGCGTTATACAATATCAACTCGTTGAATTAATGATAAAAGTAGAAAGCGGTGAACAATACATGGTTGTTCAAGATAAAGACAACCAGATGCTGTTTAATCAAGGCGATAAAGTTCGCCTTGTGTACCTCACCGATAACACGGTGCGTGTTGATAAAGCTTATTAAAAAAGCGAGCCTCGGCTCGCTTTTTTTAGCTTTGTCGATAATCAGCGAAGAATCGCTGCATTTTACTCATCGCTTCTGTTAAATCATCTTTGTTTGGTAAAAACACCAATCTGAAATGATCAGGATCTGGCCAATTAAAAGCACGACCATGCACAAGTAAGATTTTCTCGGCTTTGAGTAAATCTAAAATCATGCGTTCATCGTCTTTAATATTAAAGTGCGCCGTATCTACTTTCGCAAATGCGTAGAGTGCCCCTTTAGGCTTTTTACAGCTAATGCCGTCTATAGCATTCAATCCACGCCAAGCTATGTCGCGTTGCACATACAAGCGACCACCAGGGTTAATCAAATTGTCAATTGACTGCACACCACCTAAGGCTTGCTGAATAGCATATTGTGCCGGTACATTGGCACATAAACGCATTGATGCCAGCATATCCAAGCCACGGCTTAAATCGTCCATCATGCTAGTGCGGCCGCTTAACACCATCCACCCCATTCGCAAACCTGCTGCGCGGTATGTTTTAGCTAAACCATTAAAGGTGATAATTGGCACGTCATCGCATAAGGCCCCAATTGAGCTGTGAGTTGCGCCATCGTATAAAATCTTCTCGTAAATTTCATCGCTCAATAACAGCAACTTATGTTCGCGAGCAATGGTTATAAGCTCCATAAGCAAGTCATCGCTGTAAACTGCACCTGTTGGGTTATTTGGGTTAATAAGTACCAAAGCTTTTGTTTTCGATGTAATTTTACTTTTTATATCAGCAATATCAGGAAACCAATCCTGCTCTTCATCACATAAGTAATGAACTGGGTTACCGCCCGCCAACTTAACTGATGCAGTCCATAATGGATAATCAGGTGCAGGGATCAAGACCTCATCGTCATTATCGAGTAATGCTTGTGTGGTCATTTGAATTAATTCACTTACCCCATTGCCAATATAAATATTATCGACATCAAGATTGTGTAAGCCACGCTGCTGATAGTGTTGATAGACAGCCACACGGGCTGAGTAGAGGCCTTTAGAGTCACAGTAGCCTTGGGCTGAATATAAATTACGGATGATATCTTTATGCATATCTTCAGGCATATCAAAGCCAAAGGCGGCAGGATTACCGATATTTAACTTTAATACTTTTTGGCCTTCATCTTCCATTTTTCGAGCTTGTGCAAGCACAGGCCCACGGATGTCATAACAGACACCGTCTAGTTTGTGACTCTTTTTTATTTGTGACATGGTTACCTCTACTAATGAGCCTTTAGACTACCCCAGTAAAGGGCCACCATGCTAGTGGATTTTTGAAGTTACAACTGAAATAAATTCAAGTTTTTAACGGCCAGTAAACCAAGCCTGTAATTTTTCAACTGAACCTATAACTTGCTCATCTAAATAGCCAGCTTTTTGCTCAGCCGTTGCGAAATCACTTTCGTTTAAAGCATGTTCAATCGCTTGAGCAACTTCTGACAAACTTTGCGCGCCAAATTGTGCCGCATTTGACTTTAAGCTATGTGCATGGCGTGCTGCAGCTTCTGTATCGGTGCCTATGTTAGCTAACACCTCTGAACCTAGTCGCTGAAACTCACTACAACAAAAGCTCAAGGTATCTGCAAACTGATCACCTAAAAGCGATTCCATTCCTTCAAGTGCACTTTCGTCTATGGTGATTGTCGTCATTTTTATCCCTCAATCAAAAACATAAAACTAGAACCGCAACTTTAGCTGTTCTTAGTCAAAAAGCAAACCTGCTTTGTAGGTTAAGCTCATGTATACTATGGATACTTTTACCGTATTCCGAGTTTATATGGCTAGAGAATTATGCTCCCACTGTGGCTTTTCTACTAAAACTTGCTTATGTGATTCTATAAACATAATCAATAATAGACTAAAAATCATTATATTACGCCACCCAAGTGAGGAAAAAATTACTAAAAACACGGCGCATTTATTGAATTTAGGCTTAGCCAATTGCCAAATTATTGCTGGAGAATCTGAGCAAGACTTTGTTTCGCTGCAAACTTTGCCAAAATCTAGCACTGCTGTTTTATACCCAAGCCATGATGCATGGTGTCTTGATGAGCAAAGCTCAGAAGTGAATATATTTAAACAAACACTAACACATCTGATTGTTATAGATGGCACGTGGAAAAAAGCATTTAAAATGCGCCAACTTACCCCTAGTTTACAACAGTTTAAGACCGTTAGTTTTAAGCAACTACCTCAAAATCAGTATTTAATACGAAAAGCTCCCCGCGAAGATAGCTTGTCAACATTGGAGGCTGTAGCCCATAGTCTTCACTTAATTGAACAGCTTGACGTTACGCCATTGTATAAATTACTCGCAGCATTAGTTGACAAGCAAACTAAGCACATGCCAGAAGATGTAAGGGCTCGATATCTTTAATGCGTGTTTCTAAACGATTGAGTGCAGGTTTTAATCGCCAAGGCCCCGACTACCGCTTTGATGATCAAGTTGATTTCAATGACATTCGTGACACGTTTGGGTTTCGTACTATGTTAGTGGGTAGCTGGGTGAACAAACAAGAGCGTCTACTCGCGGCTAATTTAATTTATGATGCCCTAGCCGATCTTGCTCAAATATTAAGCTTACCGCCAACAGCTATTGGTCTGCGGGGTAAGCTTAATTTCGCTTTTGGTCATGGCGGCCAAAAAGGCGTACAAGCACATTATAATGCCCATAGCCAAACGTTAGCACTGGCTAAAAATGCCGGGGGTGGCGCACTTGCACACGAATGGTTTCATGCCTTTGATCATCATATCTGCCAACATTTATTTGCGAATAGAAAAAGCATGCAGTTTTGTTCTGCCTTATGGCTCGAACAGTCACCAGATTTAAGTCACCCACTTAATCAGCGCTTAAATGATTTTTATCATCAGGTTTTTTTAGATAACTCAGGTGCAAACCCAAATGAGTATGTAAAACAATCTATTGCTTTTGATCAGCAAGTAAAACAGCTATATATGAGCATGCCTGAGGAACTCGCAGCTCGCTGTTTTGAAAAGTGCATTGCCATGCACCCTGATATAAAAAATAGCTTTTTAGTAAGTGGTTTATCAACAAGTGGCTTAATCTATCCAGATGAGCAGCATGCGATGCGCTGCTTTGCAGCACTGCTAAATTACTTTAATCAACTAGGTTCGCTGTTGCATCAAAACTAAGTTCAACTTTCTGCACCTCACTAATCCAAGCTAAATAATCATCAGCACAAAGCGGCTTTGAAAAATAATACCCTTGTCCAAACTGGCAGCCATAACTTTGCAGCATAGTTAGGCTTTGCTGATCTTCAATTCCTTCTGCAACCACCTGCGCGCCTAGTGTGGCAGCAATGTCGCAAGTTGCCCGACAGATACTCTGATCATTTACTGAAAACGGTAGATTTAACACAAATTGTTTATCTATTTTCACTTCATCAAAGCCAAGTTGACTTAAATAAGCAAGTGAAGAATAGCCTGTTCCAAAATCATCAATCGCAAGTTTTAAGCCAATTAAACGATAGTCATCGAGAGTGGCTTTAATCTTTTTACTCTCCTCTAATGTAGCTGACTCAGTCAGCTCCAGCATAACCGACTCGGCACGCACATTTTGTTCATTTAAAATGGTGATTAACAGCACAGGTAAGTCTTTATTTAATAGATCTTTAGCCGAAATATTAATGGAAATAACGTGATCGGGTATCAGTGTGCAAAACTTCGCTTGCCACTGAATTCCATTTTCGACCACCCATTCAGTGAGCTGATTGATCACCCCCGCAGACTCTGCAATTGGAATAAACACATCAGGGCTCACTGCACCAAATACTGGATGATGCCAGCGTAAGAGAGCTTCACAGCCCACTACTTTGCCTGTTTTCAAACAAACCTGTGGTTGAAAGTGTAAGCTTAACTGATTTTCATCTATCGCCATTTTAAGTCCTGCGGCAATCGATAATCTTTGTTCAGAAAGCCGCGCACTCTCAGAGTCGAACATTCGCCAACGCTCACCTTGTAAACGTTTTTCAGACATTGCTTGTATGGCACATTGTAAGATTTGCTTCGCGGTATTGCCGTGCATCGGATAATAGGCAACACCAATATCAACACTATCGACTAAATTAATATCTTCATGGGTGAGCCCTTCTTCAAATACCCCATGGATCAAACATGCAAACTGCTCTATATGACTGAGTTCTAATTCTCCTATCACTAAGCAACCAAACGTACTGTCATCAACATGAGCAAGCCATGCGCTTCTACTGGCTTGAATTTCAAGCTTTAATGCATTCATGGTCTGTAGCTGAGTATTTAAGATACTTAATCTTTCATTGATACAAATATTTGCTTGCTCAAAACCAAACGTAGAACGTGCATTTGAAAGAACATGTGGTTTAAATAATAAGACGGAAAAGTGCTGTTTCTGCGATACTTTTTTCATCATTTGTGCGAGCAAAAATTGCTTATTAGGCAGTTTAGTCTCCGCATCATGCAGCATCGAATAATTAAATGCCGCTATTTGCTGACGGTCTTTAAGTAACAGCACGGAACATATCGCCAGTGATGTGATAAGCAAAATGGTGTTATGAACACCATGGTAACCAATACCAATACCAAAACCATTCCAAATGAATAAACTAAGCACCTGAGTCACAATCGTCATTAACATAAATACACGTAGATAGGTACGGCTATTTTTTCGCTGCATTACACTAAAAAATACAGCAGCTGCAAAACTTAAAAACCCAATACATGAAACTATAAATAACCATTGATGATTAAACTGAGGCAATAGTGATGACAACACGGCCGCGCTGACTAAACAGGCCATCATTACTTGCCACGCTTTTTTAAAGCGGGGTCTATAGGTATGGATTGCCAGAAAGTGATATAAGAAATAGCTCGCAAAATATAATGCAAACTCATTAACAGGCCATTTTGCTTCCCAATCTATGCCGTTAACGAAATAGCTTATTAGCCCGTTATCAATCAAAAATCCGATACTAACCAGTACGAAGTAAGCATTCAGCAGCAGGTATTTTGGTTGCTGCGATACCACAAAATAAATAGCGCATACAAACATGCATATAATCAGCACACCTAAAATAGCGCCATAGCTTAAAATGATTTGATGTAAGTTTATTTCAAAGGTTTTTGCAGCAACTACCCCAACTTCTATAGTCAGCGCCCTATCGTGCTCAAAGTTAACCAGTGCCCAGCGATGACCTTGACTATGCTCTATTAACCAATGTGGTCGCACATTCGATAAGCTTTCAAGTGAGGCGAGCCGCTGATTATTGGTAGCCTGAGAATTTTCATCTAACAGATAAAACTTTACCCAGGTTAAATTTGGCTCACCTAGATAAACAACGTAATTTTTATTGTCGGGTAGTTGCAATAAATCGATTATTAACCAGTGGGATGTTTGCGGGGCAAGGCGGATTGAACTGCTTTCGAGAGCATTTAGCTGTTCTGCATTTTGAAGTGATTGTTCCAGCGATTGACTTAATTTGGCAAGAGGCTCGGCAGAGTCAAGCAGCCAAATCGATGAACTCTCATTGGCAGCAAAGGTACTAAAGCTGTGTAAAAATACACAACACATTGTTATGAGCAGCGTTCTAACAACCCGATGGATGTGCTTGCCAATAAAATGCATTTTAGCTCCGTGCTTTAAACACCAGCTAAAAGTATGGGGGTAATACGCTTAAATTGCCAATTATGCAGACTTTAATTAGGTAAAAAGTTTAGGCGTATGGGCGTGTGGCACTAAAAGCCACACAATACTTTACTTATTATCATCACTTATTCGACTTGCAACTGCTGAGTTTTGATCCTTATATTTTGCATCTTTACGTGTGTTGTAAGGATTCTCAGCAGGACTTGTCATGGTTTCAAAACTCATAGCGCCAATCTTCATCATTGGGCGTAGCGCTAATGGCAATTTACCTGAGTTATAAAACTCCAAAACAATATTTCCTGACCAACCGGGATCAATACGGTGTGCTGTTACATGTACCATCAAGCCAAGTCGTGCTAACGATGAACGACCATCTAACCAACCTACAATATCAGCAGGTAAAGTTACTTTTTCATAGGTAATTGCCAAAGCTAATTCACCTGGATGAAGGAAAAAAGCTTCTTCTTCAGCAAGCACAATTTCATCACTCATAATGGATTCCATCGCCTTGTTTAGCTGATCTTTTGGACCACTTAAGTCAACATAAGCTGCGGTATGATCTTGGAAAACTCGAAATTTATTGCCCAAACGCAAGTCCACCGTCACACCTGAAATCATTTCTTTACTCGGTGTAGGCTCAATAACTATACGGCCTTCGTCAATATACTGCTGAATATGGGTATCTGATAATCTCATTTATTATTCTACCTAAAACAACTTAAACATATGATTTTAAGCTGAAAAAACACGCTAAGCTTAAACTTAAAAACACAAAGAGTTTATTGTGTAGCAGTTAAGCAAAATGGAATGGACATAGTGTGACATATATTACACAAATCAGCAGCGTGTTGCGCTAATAAATCTCGATTAAATAAGTCTTCTCAGGTAACAACATCAGCTGTTTCTGATTTATCTGAAGTCATGAGTTTTGTTCTAATTGCCGAATTACAGGGAAAGTGAGGATGAGTTGTTATGGATTACGTTATTTTATCCGTAATAACATTGCCAGCATGTGTTGTTGCTATTTTAATCGCCAAACACTACGCTAAAAAACAAGAAATTTGGCACGGCTTTCTCGTCTTCATTGGCTCATTGTTACTAACAAGCTGGTCGGTGGTTGGCCTAGTCGCAAACGAAACTTTCTTTTTCCCGCTACCTTCATTACTCACCATGGTCTTTTATCTTTATTGTTATGGTGAAACCGACATTGTGTTTATGCCCAATTTATTAATTAACCCCGGCATTGCTATTTTCTGCTATTTTTCAGCTTACTTTTTCAGTCGCAATAAACTTTTTAAGCGCTGTGTATCCTTTTTATATTTACTAAAATAAAAAGCCGCTCATTGAGCGGCTTTGGTTCTCATTAGGGTTCATATGAGATTAAAAGCTATAACGTGCACCGATTGTATAACGAGGTCCGTATTGACGAGCAAATAAGAACTGCTCTTCATAACGGCCATAACCACGTTCAGTTTCGTTGTTAAGGTTTATACCTTCAAAGAAAACTGTCATGTTTTCATTAATGTCGTAGTTAACGCTTAAGTCCCATTGACCAAACGTATCGCCAAATTGTGGCGGCGCATCAGATGAGCCTTGCGCTTGACCAACACCAATCAAGTACGAATCACGCCAAGCGTAAGTAACTTTAACTGACAAGCCGTCTTTATCGTAGAATGCTTGGAAGTTAGCAGAATCACTCAAACCTGATAAAGGCGCTTGCTGTGTTAAACTATTAACATCAAATTCAACATCACCATCTACAAATGTAGCGTTAACACCTAAACCGAAACCACTTTCACCAAACAAGTGCTGTACAGCAACTTCAAAGCCATCTACCGATTTACTATCAGTATTTTGTGGCTGAGAAATATTCCATACCATTAGTGGGTCTGCACTAGTTGGTTCAATAGCACCATCCGCATTACCATAACCAAGTGCCAGCATTTCATTAAATATTGTCTTACTAGTTACTTCATCATTTCGTGCTTCCAAAGAAGCAATGGCTTCTTGGTAACGAGGACCATTTAGAATGTCATGTAGACCTTCTATCGTTGTTTCAGTAATTTGCGTTTGAATAAAGTTATCAACGTCTTTTTTGAAGTAGCCAACTGATGCGTAGCTGCCTTCGCCATAGTAATACTCAAGCGATAAGTCTAAATTCGTTGACTCAAACGGCAACAAGTTAGTATTACCTTGACCACCTGTACGCGAACCTGGTTTTGGACTACCAGTTAAGCTTCGACCACCAGCAAGGTTACCAAGCGGTGCACGAGCCATGGTTTTACCCCAAGAAACGCGTCCAACAAGTTCATCTGTGATCTCAACTTTTACGTCGATATTCGGTAACCAGATATCATAATTACCTTCTTCTTGGTAAAAGTTATCTGTACCGCCTGTTTCGTACTGCATGATCCACTCTGACTCACTTACCCAGTTAACCTGTTTTTCTATTTTCTGACGAACAGTACTGGTGACATCGGTCTCTTCATAGCGTAAGCCTGCGTTAATTTGAACAAAGTAGTCAGATAACTCAAACTCCCAAAGTGTATTGATGTAGAAGCTTTGCGTTTTTTCTTCGACATAGCTTTCACTGTCGATACCATCAAAAAATGGGTCAATTGAGTATTGATTATCGCCCAATAAATCTTCGTTTAAAAAAGCAAGCTGACGAGCTAACGCCTCTTCAAAGCTATAGGTGTAATAGTAATTTGGTTCAAGGGCACTACCACCACCAGCGAACTGATCTAGCATGTCACCAGTATCATTATAAGTGAACATACCGTCTGGGAAGATCTCTGTGAATGATGGGTTAAAGCCAGGACCACCACGTCAGCCACTCCATGCAGTAAAACCACCCATAGTTTGTTTGGTATTGGCAGCACCAAATTTCACTTTAACAAGTGGAATTTCAAAGCTGTCATTTAACCACGTAGCATGAAGCTGCGCTTGCTCTACATTAGACTCACCCGGCGAATAAATAAACTGGCTGAAGTTCGAATCAATTTCACTTGGATCAAGTACCGTAGTGCCATTATTCCAATTAACATATGCATGCGGGATTTCACCAGTACGATAGTCATACACCTTGCTACGGAGTTGGTCAGAACCAAGAATGATCTGGCCATTCGAACCTAAACCGTCATCTGCACCATTGTCTGTTTCATTTTTCGAATCGTGATAATCGAACTCAACTTCCCACGCATCGTTGATTTGCCACTCTAAATTTAAACCAATTGAGCGTGCTTTTACTTCTGTAGTGCCACGGCTTGCAGTAAATGAACCATCGTTACCACTAATATCGGCATAAAGTGCAGTACCATTTTCATCTAGCTCATAGCTATTAATGTTTGTACTAAAGTCGTTCCAGATACCCCAGCCTGTTGTTTCAACACCTGTAATTGCACGGCTTGCCGTGTAATCAACCGTTGCAGTGAAGTTTTCAACTGGTGCATATTGTAAAGTCACTTGGCCGTTAGTACGCTCACGTTCAACATCAGCAATGCTGTAGTTCATATCTTTTGGAAAGAAATGGTTACCAACACGGTTGCCTTCACTATCTACTGGGCGTGGGTCAATGTAGTCACCTTCATCTAATGTTGGTAAATCTACATTCGCTTGCCAGCCTTGAATGTTTGCGCTTTGTTGTTGGAAATCACGCTCTTGATGTGAGAATGAAACGGCAAAGCCAACTGAATTATCAACATATGTATTACTGTACATCGCTGAGAATTCAGGAGTTACATCATCCCCTTTTTCATTTGACGAGTCGTGAATAGCCTTAATAGACGAACTAAATTTTTCACCAGGGCTATTTAAAGGGCGAGTCGTAATAATGTTTACTGTTGCCCCAAGACCACCACTTGGTACATCTGCTTGACCTGATTTTGCAACTTCAAGTGCACTTACCCCGTCAGCGGCGATATTTTCAAGGGCGTAAGAACGTGTATAACCAGTACCCGGCATTTGACGGCCGTTAAGCATTACGAGGTTAAACTCAGGGCCAAAACCACGCACTGTGATTTCGCTGCCTTCGCCGTTTGAACGACTAACAGATACACCGGTAATACGTTGTAGTGACTCGGCTAAGTTAGTATCTGGGAATTTACCCATTTCTTCTGCCGAAATCGCATCAACTACACCTGTAGCATCGCGTTTCATATCCATGGCGCGGATCAAACTGCCACGAATACCTTTTACTTCAATAATTTCTATTTCTTTGTCAGCTTGCTCATCTTGCGCGTAAGCCATCGGCATAGTGCCAAACCCTGCGGTTAAGATCATCGCCACTGAAGCTGCAAGAGGCGTTTTAATAAATTTTGTGCTTTTCATGATTTACCTGCTTTTGCAATTTGTTGCCATGGTATGTAGGTGCCAGTTTGGCACCCACCATTGTTGCCAGTGTTAATTAAGGATTCGCAATGACTGCATTATCGATACGGTAAACCGCACCTTCACCCATGCCCCATGAAGGGAACACCATAACAACGTCGATTGCACTAATATCAAGGCCTGCACTTAGTAAATCGGCAAGTGTATATGTGTATGTTTGCCATTCACCAACCACTGGCTCGACACCTTCTTGGCTTGCACTTAGTGGAAGCTCCACAGCTTGCCCTGCGTCGTTTGATTCGATTTTAAATAACCACTGCGCATCTTGGTTACTTGCGTTTGAAACGATTTTCATTTCAAAACGAACTACACCTTGAGATAACATGTGTGATGCATCAAAACTCACGCCATCTGCTGCTAAGAAACCCATTACAGTTGGTTGAGCACCAATTTGAAACTCAGCAACTGAGCCGTGTGCTTCGTCGTCTGTTTCTACAGTTGGTGTACTACCAGCACAACAATCCCAAATGCTCCATTGGTCTGCTACGCTATCTGCAAATAAAGTGAGATCTGATTGCGGCTGCGGTGCATAAATACGTGCATTATCTATGCGGTACACAGCACCCTCACCTTGACCCCAAGCAGGGAAAATCATGATGACATCAATAGCACTCACATCTAAACCAGCTTGTAGTAGTGTGCTTACAGGGAATGTGTAGGTTTGCCACTCACCCGCAACCGGATCAACACCTTCAGTACTCGTATTAAGGTTAACTTCAACCGCTGTTGCCCCTTCATTTGACTCTACCTTTAACATCCATGGTGCATCAGGAGTTGATGGTAGCGATGTTATTTTCATCTCAAATTGCAACATACCGTCATCAACAAGCGAAGTCGCATCAAATTGAGTACCACTACCACCTGATGAGGTGCGGTTAATAAAGCCCATTACTGTTGGCGTTGCACCAATAGAAAACTCAGCAGTTACACCATGCTCTTCGTCATCAACTACTTCAATAGGTGTTGAGCCCGCACAGCAATCCCACAGAGGCCAGTCTAGGTTAGTCTCATCAGTGAACAGTGTTAGTGAAGGTAATGTTGTTGAACCACCGTTAGTGATTTCAACATTATCAACACGGTAAACTGCGCCTTCACCTTGACCCCATGCAGGGAAAATCATTACAACATCAATCAAAGATACATTTAAGCCTGCGTCAGCTAATGTTTGTAATGGGAAGGTATATGTTTGCCACTCACCAGCTACAGGACTAACACCTTCAGTGCTAGCACTTAGGTTTAGCTCAACGGCTGTTGCGCCTTCATCACTTTCAATTTTGAAAAGCCAAGGTGCATCAGGAGTAGAAGGTAATGAAGTCACTTGCATATCAAAACGCACATAACCGTCTTCTAGCATAGCGCTTGCGTCATAAGGAGTGGCTTGGCCGTTTTCATCGGTAATAAATGCATCACGGCTAATGAAACCATTTACCGTTGGTGATGCCCCCACAACAAATTCAACAACATCACCGCGCTCAGCATCTTCAACAAGTGCAGGAGTTGAACCACCACAACAATCCCATGCAGGCCAGTTAGGGTTAAAGCTGCTATCAAAAATAGTAAGCGGCGTTACTGTACCATCACTAGGTGGTGTAGGTGAAGGAGCTTTACCTTGTACTAATGCATCTTCTAAATTATCGTAACCAGGACGAACTGTTTCACAGCCTTTGCCTGTATCAGGGTCTTGTGCACATTCGTAAACACGAACATAGTCAACTTCAAAAGTTTGACCATTTTCAAATGCACTTGCGTCAATGCCCGTTGCATTAACGTTTTCTGGCCAGTCACCGCCTACAGCAAAGTTTAAGATTAAATAAAACTCTTGATCATAAGGAGATGCATCCCAGAAAGTTGTTAACTCACCGGTTGTTTGATCAAAGTACTCTGTGTACCAACCTTTGTGTTTAAGTGCCAGAGCTTCGCCTTTAGCATTGTAAAGTAACTCTGATTTGCGCTGTGTTGCATATAGATAGTCGTCTACATACCAACGAATTTCACCTTCTTGCCATTCAATTGCATAGGTATGAAAATCATCCGCTGGGTTAGTGCCTTGATCAAATGTATAAGCCTTACCGCTTTGATCATTATTCGGCCACTCTTTACCATAGTGAAGCGTACCGTAGATATTTGACTCAACACCGTCATCTGTTGGGACTTTCAAGTTAACCGACTCAACGATATCAATTTCACCAGAGCGTGGCCAACCACCATACACTTCATCTGTTGGCATCATCCAAAATGCAGGCCATGAGCCTTGACCACTTGGAAGTTTGGCACGGACTTCGAAGCGTCCATATTTAAAATCAGCTTTGTAACGTGTGTTAATGCGCGCAGAGGTATAAGGTTTTGCAGCACCCTCTTCTGCAGGTAATGCAACGATGTTTAGAATACCATCAGCTACGAATGCATTTTCTTCACTGTCGGTATAACATTGCTTTTCATTGTTACCACCGCCAGCGCAATCTATTTCAAAATTCCATTTGCCCTCATCAATGGAATCGCCATCAAAGTTGTCTTCCCATACCATAACCCAATCTGAAACGGGCTCACTTGGGTCAATGGTATCGATTTTTGTGTCTGTGGCAGAGCCACCGCAGCCTGCTAACGTCGCCACAGATAGTGCCATAGCGAGTTGCGTTAAGTGTGTTTTTATTTTGTTCATTGCATTGAACCCTAACATTCTGTGTTTGTTAGTTTACAGCTGATATTAATAGCAAATATTAGTTTCAGCCAATTTGTAAGCGCTTACAATTGAGGTCAAATAAAAAAGAACAAAAATGTAAGCGCTTACATAGAGTATGACAAGGTTACTAAAACGTCAATAAATTATTAACAAATAAACCGAGTTTATTCCTAAATTTATCAATCATGCTTCAGTAATGCGTAAATACAGGAGGATGCCAAATAAAATGAGATTATTTAATTACAAACTAATACAAAATACACACTAATTAATGACTAAATTTCAATAATTAGTCTTCTGTAATAACAATATCTACTTTGCTGGTCTGGGCTTGTTGATAATATAAACTACTAGCAAGGACCCTAGCTGCCGTTTTATAAGTACAACTTATTTCAGCCGCACTATCCTGCGCTATCAGATCACCTTGCTCTGAGCTCTCACGAATTTCAATTGCCAATGGGATATTAGCCAGCACAGGCACACCATGGCGATGAGCCAATGTTACAGCGCCATCTTTGCCAAAAACATGGTTTGGTTGCCCACAATGACCACATAAGAAGTAACTCATGTTTTCAATTAAGCCAAGCACGGGGACGTTCACTTTATTGAACATAGCAATGCCCTTTTGCGCATCGGCTAAGGCTAAATCTTGAGGAGTAGTAATGATAACCGCACCACTTGCAGGTACTTTTTGGCTCATGGTCAATTGAATATCACCCGTGCCTGGTGGCATATCAACGATTAGATAATCAAGCTCTCCCCAAGCAGTTTCGTTCATTAATTGATTAAGTGCTCCTGATGCCATAGGACCACGCCAAACAGTTGCATCATCACTTGGTACTAAAAAGCCGATCGACTGCGCCTTGAGGTTATGTGCCTCAAAAGGAAGTAAGTTTTTATTATCCTCTGTTTTAGGCTCAGCTCCTTGTAGACCCAATAGCAGAGGAATAGACGGACCATAAATATCGGCATCTAAAATACCAACCTGTGCACCCTCTTGCTGTAAAGCCGAAGCAAGATTCACTGCCGTCGTTGATTTTCCTACTCCACCTTTGCCTGACGCAACGAGTACAATATGTTTTATTTGCTTAAAACTGTATACGTTCGGTAACTTGACCTGAGCTGTAATTGACACAGGCACAGATAGTTTATCACTGACAAACTTTTCAATTTCGTTGATTTCGCCACAGCCAGCAAAAGGTAGGCTTAATTTGACTTGCCAGCTTTTATCGCTGTTTTGATTTAGCTCTTCGAGCCAGTCTTGCTCAATGCCAATAGCAAATGCGCTACTACGATAGGCGGCTAAGGCAGCAATGATAGGCGCTTTTTCAGCCGATTTACTTGAGAATAGTTTTGACAGTCCAAACATAGCAATAAATTAGCGTTTCTTTGATGAAAAGTGCTGCGGAATTATGTAACATTCAAGGCATTAAAACCAGACAATTAGATAATATCATTGCTTTAGCTTGTATATAAACAACTGGCAATGGATTAAATAATGATATTCGTGCATGTTTGCATCGAACTAATCTCAATTCGGAATGATTATGGCACAGCGAAAGATCCTGATTACTAGCGCATTACCTTATGCCAATGGCCCGACTCACTTAGGTCATTTACTAGAATACATCCAAACTGATATTTGGGCGCGTTTCCAAAAACAACAAGGTCATGAAACCTACTACGTTTGCGCGGATGATGCTCACGGCACACCAATTATGCTTAATGCGCAAAAGCAAGGGATCACGCCAGAAGAGATGGTTAAAAATGTCAGTGTTGAACGTCAACGTGACTTTGCTGATTTCAATATTGAGTTTGATAACTATCACAGCACGCACAGTGAAGAAAACCGTCACTTTAGCGAGCTAATCTACAACCGTTTAAATGAAGCAGGTCACATTAAAAAGCATACTATTTCTCAACTTTTCGACCCAGAGAAAGGTATCTTCTTACCTGATCGCTTTGTAACAGGTACTTGCCCAACGTGTAAGTCTGAAGATCAAAACGGCGACAGCTGTGATTCTTGTGGTGCTACATACAGCCCAACTGAACTTATCAACCCACGCTCTGTAATGTCGGGCGCTGAGCCAATCTTAAAAGATTCGGAGCATTACTTCTTCGACCTTCCTGCTTTTGAAGACATGCTTAAAGAGTGGTTACACTCAGGTACGATTCAACAAGAAATGGCGAACAAGCTTGATGAATGGTTTGCTGATGGCTTACAGCAGTGGGATATCAGCCGTGATGCACCTTACTTCGGTTTTGAAATCCCTGGCGCACCGGGTAAATATTTCTATGTATGGTTAGATGCGCCAATTGGCTACATGGCGAGCTTTAAAAACCTGTGCGACAAAAAAGGGATTGATTTTGATGCATTCTGGCGCGAAGACTCAGATGCAGAGCTTTACCACTTCATTGGTAAAGACATCATCTATTTCCACAGCCTATTCTGGCCGGCAATGTTAGATGGTGCAAAATTCAGAAAACCTACTAACGTTTTTGCACACGGTTTTGTGACTGTAAATGGCGCGAAGATGTCTAAATCAAAAGGCACCTTTGTTAAGGCGCGTACTTACCTTGATAACCTAGATCCTGAGTATCTTCGTTATTACTACGCGGCAAAATTAAACAACGGTATCACTGACCTTGATTTAAACCTTGAAGACTTTGCACTGCGTGTAAACTCAGACTTAGTAGGTAAAGTGGTTAATATCGCCAGTCGTTGTGCAAGTTTCATCACTAAGAAATTTGATGGCAAGCTTAGCGACACCGTAATGGACGAAGCGCTATTAGGTGAGTTCCAAGCAGCTTCTGCAAGCATCGCAAATCACTATGAAAACCGTGATTACAGCCGTGCAATTCGTGAAATCATGGCCCTTGCTGATAAAGCAAACCAATTCATTGATGCTAAAGCGCCGTGGGTGTTAATTAAAGACGAAACAAAACAACAAGAAGCACACGATGTTTGCTCACTTGGTTTGAATATGTTCCGCGTACTTATCACTTACTTAAAACCTGTTCTGCCAGGTATGGCAGCAAACGTTGAAGCCTTCTTAAACGACGGTTTAACATGGCAAGGCGCGCAAACAGCGCTTGTTGGTCACGCAATTAATAAGTTCAAACCGTTAATGCAACGTGTTGAAATGGATAAAGTAAACAAAATGATTGAAGAATCAAAAGAAAGCCTAGTTGCTGAAAAAGACAAGATTGATCCAAACAGCCCACTAGCTAAAGAGCCAATCAGCCCTGAAATCGAATTTGACGACTTTGCTAAAGTTGATTTACGTGTAGCGAAAATTGCGAAAGCAGAACATGTTGAAGGCGCAGATAAGTTATTAAAACTAACTTTAGATTTAGGTGGCGAAACGCGCCAAGTATTTGCAGGTATTAAATCTGCGTATGCTCCTGAAGACATCGAAGGCAAGCTAACGGTTATGGTAGCGAACCTTAAGCCTCTTAAGATGCGTTTTGGTATGTCTGAAGGCATGGTATTAGCAGCAGGCCCTGGCGGTAAAGAAATTTATATTCTTAACCCAGATGAAGGCTCAGAGCCTGGTATGCGTGTAATGTAATTACACAATTACTAGCTTATAAATGAACCGTTGTGTTTAAGACACAACGGTTTTTTTGTTTAGCTAAGGTGCTAAGTATAAATCATGCAAAACCCGCTCTTTTCGAGGTAAGTAATAATCATCATAATCGAGTGATACAAGCACTCTTTTAGCTTTACCTAATAACTCACTGCGAGGCACTAAGCCAATTACTCGCGAGTCTGCACTATTATCGCGGTTATCGCCCATCGCTAAATACATGTCCTTGGGGATAACGACAGGGGCAAAATGCTGCATCACCGAAGGCGTTTTTGATATTTGAATAGCGTGCTGAACACCGGCAAGGTTTTCAATGAGTATCTGCTGCTCTTGCTTATCATCAGTTAATGCGTAATCAAGTGCTTTACCGTTAATGATCAATCTATTATCTACTAATGTCACTGTATCGCCCGGCACGCCAATAACACGCTTTATTAAGCGATTATTTGCAGCTTTAGAGTCAAATACAATGATATCACCGGCTTTTGGCTCATCTGTGCGCATTAGCGAAATATGACTAAATGGCACACGCAGATCATAAGCCATTTTATCCGTTAAAATTCGATCCCCTTCAACGATGGTCGGGTTCATTGAACCTGTTGGCACTTCATACCAATCAGCCACCGCACTTCTAAAAACACTCATCAAGCAGATAAATAAAATCAAAGAGCGGTTATTTTTCCATACTTTCAAAAGCCAGTTCATATTCGTTCCTTATTTGTTGTTTGTTTTCATAAGAGCCACTGCGGTTCGAATTAGTTCTTAACTAAATGTAACGAAATACGTCAATGATAAAAATATCATACATGATGTCAAAATTATTTGACATCACAAGTAATGAGTAGTTTACTTAACATCAAGTCAAATATTTTTTACATTGGATAATAACGATGAGCTACAAAGAAATGACAATTTGGGGCACCTTGGTGGTAACCATTGGCCTTTTAAGCTATTACCTTTTAGGGATTAATTCACTTCAAGCTGCAGGTGAGCTTAACCAAGATACCATGGTGTCTTATTTGTATAAGGTTGTTGTAGTAGCGGTGATCTTAGAGATCATTATGCAATCTCTGCTTGCGGGTATTAAACACAAAGAAGCAGACTTGGGGGATGATGAGCGCGATAAGCTTATTGAGCTAAAAAGCACCAAACTTGGTCATTGGTTTTGCTCTGCAATTATCTTAATGTGTGTATTTTTAACAACGCAAATTGAGCGTGTGTCTGGACGTATGCTGTTACCTGAGGTCTCTGATCTATATAATATTATGCACTTTCTTATTATTGGTTTTTTAGTGAGTGAAATTATTACTATTGCTAGCAAAGCGTATTTATATCGAAGAGACAGCTAAATGACAAAACAGCTCAGTAATACCATTCGAGAACTTCGATTTCATCACAATGAAATGACGCAACAAGCATTAGCAGAGGCTGTTGGTGTTTCAAGGCAAACCATTGTAGCAATTGAAAAAGGTAAATATTCCCCCTCTCTTGAGGTGGCTTTTAAGATTGCACAGTTGTTTGATAAAAAACTGGACGACGTGTTTTCGTATCAATAATACTAACAAAAAAGGTTAGCCAAATAGCTAACCTTTTTTCAATTCGAATCATTCAATTTTATAACTGCTGATTTTTGAACTGCGCTTTGGCTTGTTCAACTTCATCATCACTGATGCCAACTGATTCAGCCGCTTCTTTAATAAGGTGTGGCTGAGTCATCACTAATGCCATCAGTTGCTGGAGCTTCTCTGGTGGAATACCTAACTGTTGAACCAAACCCATTGCCATCATTGGGTTTTCCATAAACGCTTGGAACAGCTCACGCACTTTTTCGTCACTGACATTGTGCTCTTTGAGCATTGCAATAATTGGGTTCATACTAACCTTTACTTTTAACTACTAATAAAACCAATAATATGGGCAAATTGCTGTTATTCAACTAACAGAACCACTTTTCCCGAATTTTCGTTGTTATCTAAAATGCGGTGCGCCTCATTTGCCTCTTGCCAATTTAAGGTTTTATAGATATTGCAATCGAACAACCCTTTAGCCAAATCATCATAAAAGCGCAATATAAACTGCTCTTTTAAATCGCGCTTAAATTCAATTGAACGGTTACGTAACGTTGATGCATGAAATGAAATTCGCTTACTAAGTAGCCTTGCAAAGTCAACCTCAGCAAAGCGTGCATCTAAAAATGCTAACATCACAATTTGGCAATCCATGGCTGCAACAGCAGCATTTTTATTTAAATAGCTTCCTGATACAGGATCAACAATGGTATTGGCCTGTAAATTATTGGCTTTAAAATATTCTACAAAGTCGGTGGTTTTATAATTGATAGTATGGTCTGCGCCAAGCTGCTTGGCATGCTCGCACTTTTCATCGCTACCCGCGGTAATCACTACTTGAGCGCCTGCGCGCTTTGCCATTTGAATTGCCGCACCACCTACACCACTGGCTCCCGCATGGATCAGTGCCGTTTGCCCCGCTTTGAGCTGACCAAATTGAAATAAGGCAGAAAAAGCCGTTAAGTATACTTCACTGATAGCAGCGCCCTGTGCCATTGTCATTTCATCTGGTAACGGCATGACTTGCGCTGCATCAACGGCAACATACTCGCTGTAAGCACCGCCCGCACACAAGGCAAAAACGCGTTTATTAAGCCAGTCACCGGATACTGCACTACCTTGCTCAACAATGGTACCGGCGCATTCTAAACCTAATATTTCACTGTCACCTTTGGGTGCTGGATATTTGCCCTGTCGCTGTAAACAATCTGCGCGATTAACGCCGATCGCCGCTACAGCAATAAGAACTTCGTTATCTTTTAGAGTTGGTTTATCTGTTTGCGCAAAATGTAACTGTGAGTCTTCATGCTTAATATAACGCATATCACCTTCTATTTAATTCGTTGCCAGACCTCAGCTTCGACTAATTTGCCATTTTCATACAAGGTGTGGTGCCACAAGTCACCTTCTATTTTGTAATCAAATGCCATAGTCTTGCCAAGTAATGAAGGTACATTACCATAGGAAAAAGTTTCGATAAATTGCTGGTCTTGCAAAACATATTTGCCGCCACCAGCATAATGAAAGTTGCCTTGCTTTTGAGTGATATAACTAAAATGACTGGGCGTAATCAGTTTAACTGAGGTTATTTCTGGCGCTTTTGCCGTCACATAGCCGTCATTGGTCGCATATTTACCTTCAACAAATTGCCAACTACCCAGTAACGGATTGGCGCTTACCATGGACGAAATAAATAAACTCGATAAAAACAGTGTGTTTTTCATAGTGCGTTCCTTAGCTTTTTAAACAGCATACGCTAACACTATGTTCCTATTAAACAGTTGTAGAGTGAGATTTTTTCATTTGAGCTCTCATCGAAGAAAAACGCCAAGACTGTTTATAAGGATATACATCAAGCAATTGCCCATCGTTTATAGCCGCTTGGAGTTGCTGCCACATAGTAGCTGTAAATATATCTTGATGGGCTGCATTAAAGTGCTCAAACGCCCGCTTATTGGCGCTAAAAAAGATTTTAAACTGGCTCGGAAATATGTCGTTTTCGGCAATATCGAAGTAGCTCTCGCTACTGAGTTCATCCAATGAATCCTCGGTTTTTGGCAGCTCTCTAAATTGACACTCTGTCAAAGGGCAAATTTCATCGTAGTCATAGAACACCACTCTTCCCCAACGGGTTACACCAAAGTTTTTCATCAGCATATCACCGGGAAAGATATTAGCCCCCGCGAGCTCTTTTATTGCCTTACCGTAATCAACCATAACTTGCTGCAGTTTTCGCTCATCACAGTCGTTGATGTACAAATTAAGCGGTGTCATTTTGCGCTCTACATACACATGGCGCAAAATAAGTGCATTTCCCGAAATCACTAGGCTATCAGCAATTTGCTGCTGCATTGTTTCTATAAGCTCTTCACTAAATCGGCTTAAATCAAATGCTAAATAACGAAATTCATGGGTATCAACTAGCCGGCCTACTCGGTCGGCTTGTTTAACAAAGTCGTATTTAGCCATCACCTGCTGTTTGGTAGCCGTTTTTGGTGCGCTAAATTTATCTTTAATGACCTTGTACACATAATCTGAGCCTGGGGTGGTAAATACCAGCATCACCATGCCCGGCGTCCCCGGCGCAAGTGTGTATTTATCATCAACGGGGCTATTACGCGTAGTATCAACTTTGTAACGATAAAACTCGGTTTTCGCGTGTTTGATAAAGCCTATGGCATTAAACAACTCAAAGCGTTGCTTATGAGGCATTAAAACACTGAGGTAATCAACGTATCGGGCGGGTTGGTCAGTATCGACCATAAAATATGTACGCGCAAAGCCAAACAACAAGCTTAGTTGATCAGCTCCCATCATCACAGCATCAATGTGCAGACCTTTTTCACTGTTTAATAGCGCAATCGCAAATGGCATGTTATCGCCATTTTTCGCAATACAGCGACCTATGATGTAACAGGCTTTATTTCTAAAAAACAATGAATTAGCGTATTCAATATAGCCATCGTTAAGAGCAAGCAGCTCATAAACTTGTGGGCATTGCTGTTTTGCTCCAGCAATCAAGGTGCGCTGTAACATGGCAACATCATCAGCAAAGTTAGCGTATTGTGAGCGAAACACATGACGTTTGATCAAGCTGCTGATGGCAGTTTCAAAGCCATTTTGCAGGGAAATACGGCTAACCAATGAATCAAAGGGCCTTGGCCCCAATTGATAGCGCGCTTTTAGTACAAACAAGTGCACATTGCGGATTTTTCGAGAGTCCCAGATTGCACCGAAGGTTGAATTAAAAAACGTATGAGCAATGGGCTGATTTTCGTGGCTTTGCACCATCTCTGCGTATATTTGTTTGGCTAATAGCCAAAGCGCTGGGTCGTCCACTTCACTATAAGCAATAATTTTTACCGCTTGGCTTACCTTTTTGACTTGCCCCTCGTAAACCTGCAATCGCGATTTCATAGCCCCTTGAACTTGATGCCACTGGCGCTGTTCAAAGCGACTTTGCGCACCGAGGGTAATATTTAAAAACTCTGCAAACATAGCCTCAAAGCCAGCATACACCGCACGGGCAAGCTTAGTCGCTACGACCTGATTTAACTGTTCGCTGTGTGATTTAACAGCCAAATTTGAACTCTGCTGTGGCATTATTTTTATCGCTTATGCTGATTATTTTAGTTGCCTTGTTTACACACAATAGCAAGCGCGCTTTAATTTAGGTAATTAATAAAGATAATAAATAAGATTGATCAAATGAATATTAGGCACGTCGACCTCAACCTATTGGTGTATTTAAATGTCCTCATTGATGAACAAAGTGTGTCTAAAGCCGCCAATAAACTGGCTTTGACTCAACCTGCAATGAGTAACGCCCTTAAGCGTTTACGTGATTTGTTTGATGATCCATTATTAGTGAGAGCCGCTGGCACAATGACGCCAACCGCAAAAGCGCTCAGCCTTAAACCCGAAATAGAATCACTGTTAAAAATGGCCGAAGAAATTACTCAGCCAAGTGAGGTCTTCGACCCGAGCACCGCAAATATTACGTTTCGCATCATGGCAAACGACTACTTAGAATCAACGCTTATTGCGCCGTTTATTACCCAGCAGCTAGCAAAAAATCCGGGGCTTAATTTTGATATTTTGAGCCCAAGCGATGTTAACCTTCAGGATATGGAAAAAGGCACCATCGACCTTGCTATTAACCGCTTTAACGGCCTGCCCCGCTCATTCCATCAAGCCAGTGTGTGGCGCGACAATTACTGCTGCTTAACACACCCAGACAACCCTTATTTACAACAGCAAAACCTCCAAGGCTACCTTGCACAAGAGCACATTTGGGTGAATCGGGCTGGTTGGGGCGTAGAAGCGGCCGTGACGAATAAATCAGGCAGCCAAAAACTCGGCTGGGTCGATGAGGCCTTATGGCAACTAGAACAAACCCGCAATATTCGTGTATTCACCCGCCATTACATGGTGGCAAGCTTGCTGTGCCAATCACCAAAACTTATCGCCACACTCCCTCGCCGCCAAGCCATGTTATTAGCAAAACACACTGATTTGGTGATAAGTCCAGTGCCATTTCAAATAGTTCCTATTGAAGTGAAAATGTTATGGAGCCCTTTGTTACATCACGCAAACCCGCACCAGTGGCTGCGCAGAGAGCTACTTGCCTTTGCCGGTACGGTGGCTGATCGCTAAAAACAACATAATATTGATAAAATCAATATCAGTTATTGAAAACAACAATTTCATAAATAATGAGTGAAGGGCTAGAGTGAAGTTAAGCACATAAACAAAGAGAAAATGATTATGGAAACTTCAGCGCAATTCACTCAACAGGACGGCCTTTACATCAATGGTCAATTACACTCATTCATCGAGCAGCAGCTTTGTAAAAAAAGCGATTTAGCTTGCGAAGAAATTTACCAAACACTGGCAACAATGGTTGATGAGTTTGGCTGCCAATGCCGTAAAACCAAACATCAAGATGATGATGTTTTACAAGCAGACACACTGTTAAAAGCATATAGCACAGTACGTACTCACCCGCATTGTCATGTAGATGCGCAAACTACAACCGCAGTACTCGATGAATACTGTTGCCAAGTACCGGCAATTTTAGTGGTAGCGTTAATGGACACATTAACAGGCATAACAAGTAACGAACCAGGTGCAGAGCACATTTACCAACGTGCAGCACAGTTAACAGGTAAACCATGTGTCTACGCAGTTAAAAGCGCCAATGCCGCTTAATATGGTTCATTATTTGAGTTACTTATTCGCGCGATGATGCTTTTTGCAAAATCACTGCAACTAAGCATCGTCGCATCGGCTACTAGGTTAGCCAAATCAAACGTCATTTCACTTGCGCTAAGCGTCTGCTCTAGAGCTTTTTCTATTTTATTCGCCGCTTCGTGCCAGCCCATAAAACGTAGCATCATGACCGCACTTAAAATACTGCTTGTTGGATTTGCACTGTCTTCCCCGGCAATGCGATTAAATGTGCCATGAGTCGGTTCAAAAAAGGCCACTTCATTATTTAAGTTTGCCGCAGGCATAATACCCACGCCACCGACTTGTGCGGTTAGCATATCAGCTAAGTAATCGCCGTTTTGATTGGTTGTTACCACCACATCAAATTGCTCTGGGGTGAGCAGCGCTTGTTGTAGCATGTTATCGGCAATCACTTCTTTGATGATTAAATCATCTTGCTCGTCACGTTTGATCACTAACCAACGACCATTTTCATGCGCTATAGCGTTAAACTCTTGCTCAGCTAGGGCAAATGCCCAACGTTTAAATGCGCCATCGGTAAATTTAAGTACATTGCCTTTGTGCACCACCGTCAGTGATTCACTGCGCTCTTTAAGGGCAAAGTTGAGCGCGTAACGCATCAAGCGTTCTGCCGCCTCTTTCGAGCTATTTTTAATGCCAATGCCGCATTGATTATCAAAACGAAGTCGGGTAACACCCATTTCTTGACACAAAAAATCAAGCATACGCTCGTTATCAATACTGCCAGCCTGCCACTCAATGCCCGAGTAAACGTCTTCAGAGCTGTCGCGTATTACAGTGATATTGGTTTTTTCTGGTTCTTTTAAAGGTGATGGTAAGTGTGGATAACTACGAATGGGCCGCATGTTAACGAATAAATCCATCTCATGACGAAGAGCCACATTTAAAGAACGAAAACCACCACCAAGAGGAGTAGTTAACGGCCCTTTGATAGCAATTTTATATTGCCTGACAGCATGTAAGGTTTCTTGCGGGAACCAATCACCATCGTAAAGCGCAGCAGCTTTTTCGCCATTGAACACTTCCATCCAATGTATTTGTTTATCACCTTGATAAGCATGACTCACCGCAGCGTCGACAATATTACGCATTACAGGAGAAATATCTTGGCCAACACCATCGCCTTCAATATAAGCAATAACCGGATTGTCAGGAATATGCCATCGCCCTTTACTATCGATAGTAATTTGTGCGCCCTTTGCTGGCACCGAAATGTGTTGATACTGCATCAAACTTTCCAAGCAATATGTTTTAACATTATTAGTATCAAGAAATAGCTAATTTGTCTGTGCTCATAGCGAAATAACGAGCATTCAACTAATTGATGTATCAATTATTAGTGAATGACATTGGCTATTTCATCTTCCATAGCGCAGAACAACGAGGCGATAAGTTGTGTATCAATCGTGACGGTGTCGTTTTTCAGCGCAGTATCTACGGCAACGGCCTTAACATAAAGCTTTTCACATTCGAACATATTGGCTGCGCCTTTTAACATATGCACATTTCTACTTAAACCATCGATATCCATGTTTTTGTACTGTTCACGCATTTCTACATACTGGCTTTCAAGGCCTTTAATATAGTCATCTTTGAGGGCCTGAAATTCTTTTTCGGGCAACTTGATGTCTGCCAATTCATCACAATCTAAATAGCTGGCAATTTTGTGGCTAAAGCCATTTCTGTCGATTGGTTTGGCTATTAAATCATTAAAGCCTTGTTTCATATAACGGGTGACTTCATGTTTCATAGTATTGGCTGTTAGGGCAATGATAGGTGCAGTAACACCTGTTGCCTGCATCATTTTTAATGCTTCTTGACCGTCCATAATCGGCATTTGAATATCCAGTAGAATAAGGTCAAAGCTGTCTTCTAGGGTCGCTTGCACAGCGTCTTTGCCATTTTCGACAGTGGTCACTGTTAAGCCCATTCGCTCTAATATTCTTGCAATTAAACGTCGGTTGTCTGGGTGGTCTTCGGCAAGTAATACTCTGCCCTTTAAGTTCTCTGGTGCATCAAGCTTACTAAACGGTGAGGTTTCAACGAGCCTAACTTCACTCATATCATTAAGCCAGCGAGTATTATCGGTAGTGTAAACTGACATAGAAAAAATAAACTCACTGCCAGAACCGACATTGCTTTTAACAAAGATATCCCCATCAAGCTTCTTAGCAAGACTTTTTGAAATATTTAAACCAAGCCCGGTACCGCCATACTGGCGAGAAATACTTGAATCAGCCTGATAAAAAGCACTGAATAAAGCTTGCTGCTCTTTATCTGTCATGCCGATACCTGTGTCTTTTACACTGATCGAAAGCACGTCATTTTCACAACTAACCGTAAGTGTTATTCGGCCGACTTGTGTGAATTTAAGTGCATTGGTAGTTAAATTTAACAGGATTTGTCGTAAACGACTTGGATCAGTAATAATATAATCTGGAAGTGGAAACTGATAATCCACACTGAATTTTAAGCCTTTATCGCGTATTTGCTTACCGATCAACGACTCAATATTGGCAATGGTGGCAAACAAATCTGTTTCGACTAAATCAATCTCTAGCTTGTTTGCCTCAATTTTTGACATATCGAGTATATCGTTTATTAACCCAAGAACATGGCGACTATTTTGTAAAATAACGCCAATACCATGATTACGCTCATGAGGCTTGATATCACCAAGCATAATGCCGTCTGCATAGCCAATTATTGAGGTCATTGGGGTACGAATTTCGTGGCTGATATTTGCCAAAAAGCGACTTTTGGCTTCATTGGCATCTCGTAATTCATCAGCCAACTCTTCAAGCTCTAAGGTTCTTAATTGTACTTTTTCTTCTAAGTTTTTGTTTAGCTCTACGTTGTCATCATGTAATAACCTAAACTTGTCAGCAACAGCAAATGCTAGCAACATAGCGTCCATTGCCGTGCCTATCAAACCCAATAAATACAAATTAATTGAGGTGGCTGGCAACAAGCCTAAATTAGTTAAATTCCCGACCATGTTCGGTAGCATCATGGCAATATAGGCAAGCACAAAATAACGTGCCGGCTTAAAGCCAATCAGCATACAACGAATACCAATGTACAAGCCTAAACACAAAGCAACACCGGTAACTAATGTCGCCCAATAAAAACCAAAGCTTGGCCATAAAACACAAAAAGGGATGCCTAAAGTCGCAATAACCCCTACCGTTAAGGATAATTGAGCGAGCTTAGGGAACGTTTCTTTTAATTTGAGTAAATTATTGTAAAACAGAATATTGGTTAATGGTGTTAAGGCAAAACCTAGCCAATGAAGGTGCGGGTTATAGTAGCCAAACAATTGGTCTGATATATGAAAAAAATGACTCCATGCAAACACCCAAGATGCCGTAAATAACGCATAGTAAAGGTGAGTAACATCACGTGAGACTAAATAAATTAATAAGTTATAAAGTCCTAACGCAATCCCCACTCCAAAACAGAGCATCATGATCATATTTTCAAGAGTAATGGTTTCAAAATAATCTTGATAAGGTGTTAGCACCAGTTTTGCTGGGGTATAAAAGTAATCACTTTCAAAATAAGTGATTAGCGTATAGTGTTTATCTTTTTCAAGAGATAAGCGGTTACCATAGTGAAAGGCAAATTGATTTGGTTTTACACCGCCTGTAACAAACTGCTGAACCGGTGAGTTTGGATCAGTCATGTCGTAGATTCGACTTTCTATTTTTGATACAAGAGTGTTGTAGGGATAAAGTACTAAATCTTCAAATTCACTTTGATTTTCTATTTCAACGATTAGCCAATAACTGCCTCCGACTGAGCTAATACGAGATTGTGGCTTTTTATTTGCGCGCCATTTAGAGATCTCAGCCACTGACGACGGAAACATATTATCATTTGCGCTTAAAACTTGCCCAACATCATGCAGGTTTTGCTCCGCTGAGACATTCGTGTATACAAATGTCTCTTGTGCAAAGACCGAAGAACATAACAATAGAAAAAGCAGACCACAAATACACAGCTTTAACCGCATTCACTAGACTCCTTCACTACAACAAGCCTGCTGGTAATTAAAATTGAAAAGAAACGTCAAAACCATATCGTCTCCCTTCTCCTTTAAAGTCTTCAAGCATGCCTAGGAACGAGCTTAAATCGAACTTTAACTGACTGTATTCAGTATCAAATAAATTTTTGCCCCACAAAGTAAATGACCAATTATCAACATCGTATTTTAGATGCGCATTAACAATACTAAAACCTTCTTGGCGGGCATAGGGATTCATGTTCTGGTCAAAATAAAACTCAGACTGATAATCGTAAATAATGTTGGCCGATAACGGATACGACGCTAAGCTAGTGTCGTATTTTAACCCTGCTGAGACATTCCATTTAGAGGTAAAAGGCAGTTGATTATCGGTAATGCTATTACCAAGTGGGTCAACATAGTCCTCAAATTCTGCATGGGGGATATAACCCACAGCAAGTAACATGGCTAATTGCTTAGTTGCTTGATAGTTAATTTCAGTTTCAAGGCCATAGATTATTGAATCAGCAACATTTTCAAGTAATTGCACAGGCGGCATTTGTGGTGTTTCTGACGCTTGGTTCATAAACACTTGTTGGTCGTTGTAATCATAATAAAACGCCGCCCAGTTCATTCTTAATTGTTGCTTAGGCCAGTACGACTTTAAGCCAATTTCATGGGCATTCAAGCGCTCTTTACCGTAATTCGCTAAAATTGCTTGTTCTTCAGATGATAAGAATCCGCCATTGTAGCCGCCACTTTTACTGCCATTTGCAAATCGATAATAAACATTGCTTGCATCAGAATAACGGTAATTAACCGCAATTTGCCCTGTAAAACCGTTATCTGATTGCTCATCAGTAACGCGATAAAATGGCACCAGCACACCACTTAAATCGTTCACATCAACCACGGTATTTAATGTGGCGATTGAGTCATACTCTAGTGATTCATAGTCATATCTAAGACCTGCTGTAATCATCCACCTATCTGCGACAGGCACTTCAATTTGGCTAAATACAGCCAAATTTTGCATCTTGATTTCGTTATCGTAAATAAAGGTCGCGGTTAAGTTTGTCGGTAAAATACCCCGGAAATCACGCAAAATATCATTTAGATTATCTTGCTCAATCGTCTCATCGGCGAAATAAACACCACTCGTTAGCGTGTAATCTGCAAATTCATTTAACAATCTAAATTCTTGGCTAAACATTTGGGTATCTAACCCAAGTACCCCTTCGCATAAGCGAGCTGGTGAACCATCGCAATTAAAGGCATGACTTCTTTGTAGATCATTAAAGCTCGACAATGAAGTAAATGTAGTTTGCTCGTTTACATGCCAATTTACTTCAGCGATAAAGCCATAGCCATCAGATTTATGAGGTGAGTCATTATTTACGCTTACCTCAAAAAAGTCGTCACTACCATCATTAAAGCCAAAATTATCAAAACAGCGTGTTGACCCCGCGTCTGCTGGTGAACAAAGTTCACCGGTTAAAGGGTTCGCTACAACACCAATACTCCCTACAGGCTGGACAATACCGTCCCAATCTTCAATATGCGCTTGCAGGTAAAGCTCAACCTTATCCCATTCAGACGAAAAAGATACACGGGCATTTTTTTGCTCCATGCCTGCCGTTGGTGAGTCTGCAAAGGTATTTTTTGTTGAGTATTGGTAGTCTTGATAGTTAACAGCAACACGTAATGCACTAGAGTCAGTTAATTGCTGATTCCACACGCCATCGAGGCTCGTGCCATTGTTATTGGCTACTCCTAAGCTCAATGATCCATAGCTATCAAGCTCAGGTCGATTTGAGCGAATAAGGATAGCACCACCCGTTGAATTACGACCAAATAAAGTCCCTTGTGGGCCGCGTAAAATTTCGAGTTGCTCAATATCATACAAATTCACAATTTGGTTATTGGCGGAGCCAACAGCCACACCATCAAGATACATGGCAACAGGTGACGTATTTGCGGTGTTGTAGTCAAGAAGACCCACCCCACGAATACTTACTGCGGGAGGTGTCCCCTCTGCGGCGTTTTGCGTTATTTTTACATTAGGTGAGAATAAACCAATCTCAGTTGAATCTTTAATATGTTGATTCTTGAGTAATTGTCCTTTCACTTGGCTCACCGCCACGCTAACGTCTTCAATTGCTTGAGGACGCTTTTGTGCGTATACACTAATGACTTCCATGTCTTTTCTAGTCTCTGCAGCCTGCGCAACAGCGCTTGCAATGACACAGAGTACCAAGCTTGAACAAGATAGTGTCTTCAGCTTTGGATCAATAAGAAAAGGACGCTTCATTCGCATTTTGACCTTAAAAGAGGGAAACCTGTTAAATTCTTGTAATTTCCAGCTTAGTATAGACCAAAACAAAGATTAAAGTCGCATACAAATAACAAAGACTAGTTATTTGTAATCAACACCATAATTGCCATCAGCATGATCATTCTTTTTCAAACGCATGTTCACCGCTAATCGTTTTGGGTAGACCGCAAATAGAACGTGCCGTTTGCATACCAGCCATTACAGCAGCTTCAACACAGCCCGCATTAACTCCGGTTTTTATCCAATCGCCAGTGATCCGTAAATTGATAAACTGACTACCATCAGTTGCAAGGCGGTATTTACTCGAATCAACCACAGATAACACATAGCGCTCACTGGGGTCTATATTAACGCGCCAGTACTGCTGTTCTGATACTGGTAAAATACTGTGAGGATCACTATAAAAAACCTGCCAATCAAATTTGTTATCAACATACGCATCAGGCCAAAGTGCCTGCATATCTGAACTAAACAAATTATGCATGTTGCGTTTGACTTCTGCCTTCATTTGCTCTGGAAACTGATGCGCAGTTGCAGGAGGGTAACTATCACAACTAAATGCACTACAAAAATAAGCAATATTTTGTGGGCCACTGTCGCTTGGCCAATCTTCTTTATCGACTAAATTACCCATCGCAGCCCAGGTATCAAACGGCTCAACAAAACCACTTAAAATAGGCCCCTCATTGCTTGGCACTGTGTCTTTAAAACCCAGTTGCTGGTTAGTTTTATTCAACCAGACTTGGCAAGCTTGCGTAGCCACACTTTGAACTTTTGTTGCTTGCTGAGAGAGCGCATAATCAACAGCGAGTAATTCAGGGGCTACATGCTCAAGTGAAGCAACCGACACACCTAAAATAAGCGTATCAAAGTCGATACCATGACGAAGAGTGATAGATGGCAGTGCTGTATTAAAATGCTCTTGATAAACTTCTGGCCAGTTACTCCAAAAAGACTCAAGGTTTATTTGATACTCTTGCAGAAGGTGTGCTTGTTCAGAATTAATTTGTGAGTAAATTGGCTCACTTGGCCAACAAGGTAATTGTTTAACATCAATTAACGGCTCATAGTCTTCATTTTTTAGGCTCACTTGCTGACAAAGCTCTATTTCACTTACCAGCGGCTCACCTTGGTCAGTTTGCCCAGCAGATAAGTTAGTTAACTGATGGAAGAACTTAAACTTAACGCCACGCTGTTTTAATAATTCATAAATTGGCGCGAAAATAACATCGCCCATACCCGCTTGCATTTTCCACATTACACCGCCTTTATAGCAAAGGCCAATACGTAACATAGCAAGCGCAGCCACACCGGCTTCAACATTCGGCTTATTAAAATCACCATTTGGATAAGCAAACACTAAATCATAAAAACCGCGTACCGGTGCTGAATTCACACTGTAAGTTTTATTAGCTCCATTTTTTTCAAGCCACTGACGAAAATCGTAGCAATTAATGACACCAAAGCCATCTCGGTAGACTTTATCTTTTATCAGCCCTGTGAGCATAGCAATGGCTAAGTCAGCGCAGATATAAAGTCGTCTTAATTCTGCGTTTTCATCCAGTAAGTCAATTATCTGCTCTTTGAACCAACGCTTTATCTTGCGAACGATATACCAAATAACGAGGCGATCAGCTTGTTTACTTGTGTGGGTTGTTTGCTGCGAAGTAAACTGCAATAAGTGCGTCAGTAATGAGCGAGGGCTTGATACTACTTCTGCCGCTCCCGCCTCAATATCATCGATAAATTGCCTTGCCCCACTAAGCTGCGTATCAATATCCGTTTTGATCTCTTGGTACATATACTTAAGTAAAGACTGATCTCGTGATTTTTTGGTCACCAATTTTGTTTTAGTTTGGTGCTGCTGACACACTAGCTCAATGCCTTCTGTCCATTTTTTGAGCCATGCTAATGTCATGGTGATAAAATCCCACACCGAAATATCAAGGCTGCCATCAGCAGGATTTCCAGCAACTGTTGGAAACTCAATAGGCCAAGTTTGACATTCGTTATCAATGAATTCTTGCAAAGCAATAAAACTATGCGGTTTGAATGCCTGCTGCCAGGTTGCCAGCGAACAACTAGCAGGTCGGTTGAGTGAGTTATATACTCCTTCAAGGGTACGAAAACTATTTACATAAGCACCAAACCACACATGTAAACCATGCTCTTCAATACGCTGACTAAAATGGCTATTACGACCACTTGCGCCCTTGCCTCCTAAGCGCCAGCCCTGTTGATACACAGTTATTTCACGATGTTGCTGCCAGTCTGACTGCTCTGTCAGATAAACTGCTGCGGTCATTGCTGCTACACCGCCACCGACAATAGTAATTTTTTCTTTTTGCATGGTTATCCTTTACTCTGGTAAAACTTGAGTTGCGCCAAGTTGGTCAAAATCCATATTGACGTAAAACGGTAAGTGAACAGATTGTTTGCCAAGTGCTATGCCGAACATGTCATTAAGCGGAAAACTCGCCAGAGATTTAACATTAAGCTTAAAATCATTATGTAAAAGTGTTAACTGATGGACTTTTTTGATTACAGACGGTGAATGAACCACGCTCTGATAAACTGCTTTATCACCCTCTCCATCGGGAAATTGCTTAAACAAAATTTGATCCATCTGGGGATGAATGAACCGCTCTAACAATTGTTTTAGCAGTGCTAAGTCAATACCTTTAACTTGAGAGTCAAATAAATCAGCAACGCGTTTTGAAAATCGTGAAACGTTGTCGAGCAAATTTTCAGAGATACTCGCGTCCGTTTGCTCAATAGTTAGCAACTCATGCATTGCTAATTTAGAATCAGGTTTAAACACATCAAAGCATTCAAGGGATATAGCAAACCGACCAGCGTCATCTAACGCAGATGGCATTTGATATTCACATAAATATTTATTGTAACCCCACGCCTCTCTGCCATTAATTAAAGCATAAATGTTATTTACGCTGATAAACGCCGGATACCAATAGAGGTGATTAATATCTCCCTTGACCATTTTTGCTACGGGAAGCCAAATAATGATATCCGTTTCTTGCATCCACCCATGCTCTGAAAAGGGAGGTGTCAAAGAGGAGATTTTTTCTATGTCAGTAAAGGTGAGCAAGCAACTGCTACCTAATACATTAAAAGAGACTGAATCTGTAGCCAGTAAATTCAATGTGGTATCAACATAAGCCTGCATCTTTTGCTCACATGCTGAAACAAAAAAACCATACATTTGCGCATTCGTCATGCGACAGGGAGGTTTAGCAACAGGGTTCGATAAAAAGTGGCTGTAATTTGAATGGTCCGTCATAGCTATTACTTATAATATTGTTTAGTAATAACTATAGACTAGTCTTTATGCATTAGTCACGAGTTGTTCGCAATCATGGCTGAGCAAAAGTTGTTTTGTAAAATACTGAAAAGCGCGTTGATTAAAGTTATCTGATAAAGGGTTCATAAACCCATGCTCATATTGTGTAATATCACATTGAACACCTGCTTTGGCTTTTAAAGCAGACACCACCGGAGCAAGCTCAAAATGCGTTTCTTTTTTAGGAAAAATAAACCTAAATGGAATAGACGCTTCAAGCTCAAGGTGATTTCTCACTTGTGATGGGTAAAAAGCAATAACCCGTTTTATCGCTGTATTTTTCAACTCTGCTTGAGCACGCCAAACAGCTGTTGCTCCAGCACTAAACGCGATAATTGTTGTAGGCTCACGCAAGGATGACATTTTCAGATGCACTTTTTCGAGATAACCGTCATGGCCACAATGAGTCAGAAAGTGTTGATATTGAAACTGTTCATTAATAGGAAGTTGAATTTGACCCGAATATGGATCACATAGGCACGTTTTGCCACGAAGCTGCTGAGCAAGCTGGGTTAAATGCGCAGTTTTCCCGAAAATATCCGTTACTAACAGGTAATTCATGGTCATACCTATTTATTGTTGTTTTTGTGCCAATTCACACTACACTTGTTTCGAAAAAATATCCAGAAATTAATTGCTGTGTTTAAAAAATAAACCTTGCACTATGAAAAATCTTAACGTAATCTAGTCCTCTGGTTTTAAAAAAACCTCGCGGTTAACCCCTTACCTTGATCCAGTAATTCCCGCATATTCGTATAATCACTTGCAACCCGAGTTGCTAAATGACATTTAGATGAATTTATAAATCATCACTAAACTGTCACAAACTTAGTCAACACTGTATGCAAGACAACAAATGTCGGTCTGTATTTTTTAATGCCTTTTAAAGCTCTACAGACACAGACAAAAAGAAAGAGTGAGTTTTATTATGTCATATAAATACAATGGATCTTTGATCCAAATCGCACATCCAGTGCAATCAATTTCGGTTAACAAACAGCGTGTAATCTTTAGTGACACGCAGGGCTTGAAAAATGCCATTTTCCAAAAGGCGAGTGATGCCCGTCAATTTGTTAAGTGGTTAAAAGCCAATTAAAACCAACCGATTAACGCCAGCTACAATGCTGGCGTTATAGTCTACATACCTACTATCACAAACCTAAATCCCTGCTAAACTTAGATTTAACAATACTTAATTATAGGTAGTAACAATGCGTCGTTTCTGGTTGCTTTTGTTATTTTTTTGCAGTGCTGTTTCACAGGCAACTGAACAACCAAAAGTCATTGAGTGGATCATGGTTGATTTTGCTCCCTACTACATCATGAATGACAAGTATGAAGGTACAGGGCGAGATGAGAGCGTAATCAAACTGCTTGAACAAGCGATGCCTGATTACACTTTTAAGCGCTCCCTCTTTCCTGCAAGTCGCGCAGTGCATGAGCTATCAAATCCATATAATAATTACTGTATGCTATCTTTGTACCAAAGTGAGCATCGCCGTCAGCATATTGTTTTTTCTAAACATACATCAACAGTTGGGTTATCCCCTTCTATAGCAATTAGAAAAGAGTTAGTGAACACTCTAGAACTGAACACAGCAAAGCCTGTTTCATTAAAAACATTACTTGCAGATAAGCACCTTGCTCTTGGAGTGTCTATGAGTCGCTCATTTGGCAAAGACATAGATAATGTTATAAACACCAGCCATGATGCCAATATTATCTCAAGACCCGGTCGCGACACTTTAGCAAGTTTGACATACATGCTTAATAAGAAACGAATTGATATACTGCTTGGCTACCCCAGCGAGCACTACTATTTAGCTCGTTCAATGGGATTTGAAGATGAGCTCACACAATTGACACTGTCAGAGGCGCCCGATTTAAGCCTTGGTTATATTGGCTGTACGAATAACGAACAAGGTAGTGAGCATATAAAACAGTTAGATATTACGCTTGAAAAAATAGCCCATACTCAGGCTTTTCACGATGTGATGATAAGGTGGCTACCCGATAATTTGCAGCCTATTTTGGAAAAGAGATTAATTAAAAGAAATGAAAGTGCCGCCCATTAAGCGGCACTGATTTAAACTGTTGTTACTTACGAATACCTTCAATAAATAAACCAATATCAACATGTGTTGATGCTGGGCCAAGGTTGTAGTCGATACCATAGTCAGCTAGTTTTAGGCTAGTTTCGCCTTCAAAACCAACGCGGTAACCACCCCAAGGATCTTTACCTTCACCAATTTTATCAATTTCAAAAGTAATGGTTTTAGTAACACCATTTAAGGTAAATTCACCTGTAACATCCGCTTCATCACCGTCTTCATCAAATTTAATTGATGTACTTTTAAATGTTGCAGTTGGGTATTTATCAACATTTAAGAAGTCTTTACCACGTAAGTGCTTATCACGCTCGGCATGATTTGAGTCGATGCTTTTAGTATCAATCGTTACATTGATTTTAGAAGCATTAGGAGCTTTATCGTCATAGCTAAAATCACCTGAGAAGGTGTTAAAGCGACCATGTAACCAGCTGTAACCTAAGTGCTTAATTTTAAAAGTAACAAATGCGTGCGCACCATCTGTATCAATAACGTAGTCAGCTGCATTTGCGTTAGCTGTTGAGAAAAGTGCAGCACTTAGTGCTGTGCCTAATAGTAATTTTTTCATATTAATCATCCTTCAATGGTTTGATCATTCTAATTAAGGTTTTATCTTTATCGATAAAATGATGTTTTAGTGCCCCTAAAGCATGTAAAACAACCACAGCTATTAGCCCATACGCGGCATAAAAGTGAATTTTACCTGCAATATCTTCTTGGTTCGCGACCGACTCGGGTAATGCCGGTACAGCAAATAAATTAAATACTTCAATTGCACGGCCATCAGCCGTAGAGATTAAATAGCCCGATGTCACAATAACGATTAGAGCTAAATAAATCAGTTTATGTACTGAGTGAGCAACATGATTCATTGCCTTTGAGCTACCAGCAACAGGCTCAGGTTGAGTACCTAACAAGCGCCAACCAAAACGAAACAACAATAATGCCGCTAAGGTAATACCCACGCTTTTATGTAAATCCAAAGAGCCTTTGTACCATGCATCATAATAGGTTAACTCAACCATATACACGCCTAAGCCAAACAAACCAAACACCCCTAGAGCCATTAACCAGTGCACTAAGATGGCGACCCAGCCATAACTTGACTTTGAATTCTTTAACATACTCATTTCCTATGAGAATTACGAAACTAAGTACAGCTTAGCTTAGGATTTATATAATGAAAATAGCGTAAAACGAACAGCTTCTGTGCGTATATGCACATCTTAGGGGAAAGGGTAAAGTTGTAAGGGGAAAGAGAAAAAGGTGCTAGGTGCTAGGTGCTAGGTGCTAGGTGCTAGGTGCTAGGTGCTAGCAGTAGTATGAATCTTCGTTAATAAAAGCGTCTAATTCTTAACGTGATAAATTTTTAGTTTTCTCACAACCGATTAGTCGCTCACCCCAATAAACTCAGCCGATTTCAAAAGAAGTCACACCAAAAATACGATTTAATGGCAAACTCGGAGAGTCGCCGGTATACATTCTGGCGGTTTCAAATGACACCTGCATGTTGTACTTCTGTGCTAAAGCAACAGCAGCTTGATTGATTTCTGGCGTGTCAAGGAAAATAGCTTCAGATGCACTTACTTTAGATTTTAAAGCAAGGAACAAAGATTCAGCTAATTGTGGTGAGTCGGCAAATAGAGGGCCAATTTTAAAGCCATTCTGGCATTTGCGAATTACCCCGTATCCTGCCAATTCCCCATTGCTCATTACGCCCAAAGCGTCGCATTGGGGTTGGCTTAACCAGGCTTTAGTAAAGTTTGCCCTATTTACTGGGAAAAAAGCCTGTTCGTATGCGTCAATAATTTCGAATGGCACAGTGGCAAGATCAACAATATCTGAATTTTGCCGTGAATTACCACCACCGACTCCTGCAAAACGAATATTGCGATAGGCCAGGTTAAAACCAGACTTTTTATAGTTTTCTTGCTGTTCCACTACACCATCAAGGCCGATATTCAACCCTTCAAGGCGCTTTAACGCGGCATTCCAAATTTGTATTCCGTAACCTTTGCCACGGTAACCGGGTTTAACAATGTAAAAGCCGATAAAGCCAAATGCATCGTGATAATTAATGGCAGAAATTGTAGCAATAGGCTCATCGCCAAGAAAACCAACCAGAAATCCTTCAGGATCAGCAGCAAAATAACACTCTGCATCATTAAGGCCTGGATTCCAGCCTTCTGCTGCAGCCCAATCAATCATGAGCTCGACTTCCTTCTTGGTCATGGTTTTGATTGTAAAGTGTTTACTTTGCATCTGCTTTCCTTAAAATTTCCGTTTGCTAATCAGTGAATTAAATAATACTAAAATCGCACTATCTAAGTAGATTGATTCAAATCTGAATCGCAAATTATGCGCATTCACAATTAATAATAGGCTCTAGCTTATTATGGTTATAAATATACAAACCAAAAGTATCAAACATATCTCTACCAAATTCCGAGGAAATATCCACGTAATTTTCTAGACCTTGATAGCTGTATAAAATAGCAACCTTGCCTTCGAAACCAAGAGGAACAGGCTTTCCTTTACCGACAACATTTGCGTTATCGCCATTGATACCATCCCACCCATATTTTTCTGGGTCAAAAATTAATTGCACAGAACCACAATTTAAACATTCAAGGTATATCGGAGGTAGAATGTTCACATTTTCTCGTTTGCGAAAGAAACCCTTAACTTCAACTTCTTTGTGGCCTAAAACAGAATAAGCATCGTGCCCGCATTTACAATGAACAGCTTTGCTCACAAATAGCTCATCAAGTTGAAGTTGTGGTAGCTCTAAACTCTTTAATACGAAATTCGAAAAACAATTTGGTGAGTGAGCTTTCAATTCTTCTAGTGTATTCATTTTCTCCCCTAGGAGCTAATGCCCTTAAAATACTCAAATCAAGCATTTTAGGTACTTTTTATCTTGTTTATTGAAATCTATTTTTTATTAGTTCACTACTTAGTCATTTTAATGATTTCTTGCACTACTCGGTGTTTAGTATTTTCAATAAACACCTGGGTAGATAGTTAGCAATTATATTTTACTTGCTGTTATTTCAATCCTGTACACTTCAACACCCTCAGTTCCAACCTCAATCGTTGCAGGTTCGTTAAGGTTTACCATTAACTTAGGTTCCTGAAATTTATTGTAAGAGCCATTTTCAAATTTATAGAGTGCTGATGTTAGTGTCACAATTTGCTCGTTCAACGTAGGGGTTACATCAAATTTAAGAATATCATCTGCAGTGACTGTTTCAGTTTTGTCTTCTTCAGTTTTAACAACGTGCGTTTTTACAAGTTGATTATTCAAATAAAGGTTAAGGTCTAATTGCAAACTTTCTGCAGCTGAGGCACCAAATGCAGCGAGAGATAACAGTACCATTCCTAACTTTTTCATTATATTTTCCTTAATAGTAGGCTTACCCCAAAATGGGAAAAACCAACTTATCAGCTACTTAGTCTTGGCGCAATTGTTTAACACTTTGTAAGTTATGTGTTTTATTAGAATACAAAGCAGACTTTAGTGATTATCTTGATTGTTGATGACCTACTTGCCATGAAGAAGGCACAGATTTTGAAACTTAAATCTAACCACTTAAAGCTTTAAACAGAAAAATTTTAGCTTCCAGCTATTCGCTCTCTTCCACTAAACCAACATATATCTGGCTATTGGCATCTACCTGAAAGCAGCTGATCAGGTTTTCTTTCACCAGTTCTAACATGGCGATAAAGCTAACTACAACACCGCTTCTGCCCTCTTCAATAGTAAAAAGAGTACTAAAAGGCAACTGTGATTGGGCTTCTGAGAGCTTATCTAAGATTAAGCTCATACGTTCACGGGTCGATAAAGCCTCTGCGGTAATATGATGGTGTTCAAATGTTTTAGCTCGGGCCATAACGTCGCTTAGTGCAACTAACAAGTCTTTCATGTCAACGTCAGGTAACAGTAACTCACGCTCACCAAATTCTGGCATCATTGCTTCGGCTACAAAGATATCGCGGCCTTCGCGAGGAATTTCGTCAAGGTTTTCGGCAGCGTTTTTAAATTGTTCGTATTCCTGTAAACGTCTGACAAGCTCAGCTCGTGGGTCTTCTTCCTCTTCAAGCTCTTCATGTTTTGGTAGTAATAATCGTGATTTAATTTGTGCTAATAAAGCTGCCATGACAAGGTATTCACCAGCCAGTTCAAGCTGAAACTCACTCATCATTTCAACATAACTAACGTATTGCTCAGTAATGCTAAAAATAGAGAGCTCTAGCACATCTAGTTTGTGTTTTTTGATTAAATACAGAAGTAAATCAAGAGGGCCTTCAAAGGTCTCTAAAATGATCTCCAACGCATCGGGAGGAATATATAAGTCTTCAGGTTTGTCGACCACCGCTTTGCCATGCAAAAAAGCCAGTGGCAGCTTTTGCTGTACTGGCTCTTGTAAGTTATCTTGGGCATCAAGCTCTTGGCTAGTCAATGAAATCTCTACAGTTCAAATGGTTTAGTATCACCACAACCCACACGTAAAATTTCGATATCATCATCCGACAAATCAATCACTGTGGTTGCCTGTTCAGGAAGATAACCACCATGAATAATTAAATCAACTTGCTTTTCAATGCGATCGCGAATTTCATCAGGATCAGCTTCTGTAAATTGCTCACCCGGTAAAATTAAAGAACACGACATTAAAGGCTCACCTAACTCAGCCAATAAAGCACAAGTGATCGGATGTTCTATAACACGAATACCAATGGTTTTTTTCTTCTCGTTCAATAAACGCTTTGGTACTTCTTTAGTGCCTTTGAAGATAAAAGTATAAGGCCCTGGAGTGTTATTTTTAATTAATCTGAATAACTGATTATCGACGCGAGCATAGGTTGATAGCTCCGATAAGTCGCGACATACCAAAGTAAAGTTATGATGTTTTTCAACACCACGGATACGCTCAATGCGCTCTTTTGCTTGCTTATTACCAATACTACAACCAATTGCGTAGCCTGAATCGGTTGGATAAACAATCACACCACCTTGTTTAATTATATCAACCGCTTGGCTGATCAAACGTGGTTGCGGATTATCTGGATGAATATGAAAAAACTGACTCATTATACGCTCCTATTGCCCTTCCCATGCTTGCCAAACCCCTTGGCAATCTTTTGGTAAGTATAAATTTTTACCCAGCTCTAACCAACTTGTCGGAAAATGAAAATCTGAGCCTTGCGATGCAAGTAACCCGTATTCACGACTCAATTCACCTAAAAACTGGCGCTCACTCGGCGCTTGCTGTGGTTGTGCCACTTCCATAGCATCGCCACCCGCGTCTTTAAATTCAATAATTAACTTACGCAGCCACTTATTCGACATTTGATAACGCCCAGGATGTGCAAGTACAGCAACTCCACCAGCTTGATGAATAGCAGCAATTGCTGTTTGCATATCGCACCAACTACTTGGCACATAGCCTGTTTTTCCTCGCCCTAAGTATTTTTTAAATACGCCTGGGAAGTTTTTAGCTACACCACGTTCAATCAGTGCACGGGCAAAATGCGCGCGTGTGATTTGTGCGTTTTCAGCAAATGTTTTTGCTTGGTCGTAAATGCCTTCAAAACCATTTTTAGCAAGGCGGCGACCAATCTCGGTTGCTCGCTCTTCACGTTTGGCTTGTTGCGCTTGTAATAATGACAACAGTGAGTCATTTTCATCATCAACATTTAAGCCAACAATATGAATTTCGAAGCTTTCCCATTTTGTTGATACTTCAACACCAGCAATTAATTTAAGCGGTAAATTATCATCAGCTATGACTTGGCGAGCTGGTTTTATGGCACTTAACGTGTCGTGATCGGTAATTGCAAACACATCTATGTTTTTCTCAACCGCGCGGTGTAACAATTGCTCGACTGATAGCTGACCATCAGAGTATGTGGTGTGGCTATGTAAATCGTATTTTATCAAAGGGAAAGACTGCTTTACGTAAGTTCTTGAATCAATGATGTGAGTATAACAAAAATTTACTGCGAGGGCGTGATTATCTTTTTATGTTAGACATATAGCTGTGTGTACTAGTCACATAAATGGGCAATTTCGATAGGTAAATACACAACACGTATTAATATGTAAATTAATGCTTGACAGTATCGGCTCAGGTACGCTTTACTGTATGCACTTTCAGACACGTTAAATAAGAAACAACAATGAACAAAACAATTCAAATCACAATTTGGTGGTGGCACTCGTAACAAGCGGGTGACGAATTGTCGTGTCTAACGATTTCTAAACCCGCTCATGTAGCGGGTTTTTTTATATCTAAATTTTAAGGTTTTATAATGAATTACATAGCAACTCTTACACATCATTGGTGGTGGCGCCTGGCTTAGCGGGACGGTAAGGGTCTATCTAATTTATAGGCATCTTTATACGAACCCCGCCAAGCATCGCTTCGCGGGGTTTTGTTTTTTAAAGAGTTTTTGGGAATGAGGGAGAATGAGGTTTGATTTTTAGTCATATAACAACGACACCGGGTGAAGTAACCAGTATCACTCAAGTGCGCGACTACATAAGTAGCCCACTTGCGTTATACAGTTTACTCGATAAGCCTAATTCACTGCTGTTAGAGTCTGCTGAAATTGATTCTAAAGACAGTGTAAAAAGTCTAATTTTGGTTGACTCAGCGCTACGTATTGTTTGCCAAGGCAAACAGGTCACACTCACAGCACAGTCTAATAACGGCAAACAATTACTGCCTTATTTACAAAGCCATGTGCAAAATTGTTCTGCAGAGCTTGTAGAAGACACATTAACCTTAACCTACAACGAGATTGCCAGCGATATTGATGAAGCCAGTAAACTAGTTGCAGATAACGCATTTAGTGCACTACGCAGCTGCATAAATAGTATTAAAAGCACCACAGACAATCCGTTTTCTGTGTTTTTAGGTGGTGTGTTTGCCTACGATATGGTTGCTAATTTCGAAACTCTTTCTGATGTGCCTGACGGTGAAAATAGTTGCCCTGATTATGTTTTCTACCTAGCCGAAACGTTAGTTGTCATTGACCACCAAGCAAAAACAACTGAGCTAATTGGCAATGTGTTTAACGGCCCACAAGTCCATGCTAACTGCTTTGAAGTTGGTCAACAGTTAGAGCGTTTAAATACTGTTTGCGACAATGCACAAAGCTACCAAGGGCAAAAGCAAGCAGGCTCAAACCCAATCTCTGTGGATGTAAGTGACGAGCAATACTGCGAACATGTCATCAAGTTGAAAAAGAACATCGTTGATGGCGATATTTTCCAAGTTGTTCCGTCACGTACTTTTTCTCTCGCCTGCCCTGACTCACTTCATGCTTACAGCCAATTAAAACTACAAAACCCAAGCCCATATATGTTTTATATGCGCGATGAAGAATTTGTGTTATTTGGCGCATCGCCCGAGTCAGCCCTCAAATATTGTCCAGAGAGTAAACAAGTTGAGGTATACCCTATTGCTGGCACTCGCCCTCGTGGCAAGTTTGCTAACGGGCAAATTAATCCAGACCTAGACAGCCGCATTGAGCTTGAACTTCGCAACGACCAAAAAGAGCGTGCTGAGCACCTTATGCTAGTTGATTTAGCGCGAAATGATGTTGCCCGTATTAGCGTACCAGGCACACGTCACGCGAAAGAATTATTAAAAGTAGACCGCTACTCACAAGTGATGCACTTAGTTTCACGCGTTGTTGGCACTTTAAAGCCTGAACTCGATGCGCTGCATGCCTACCAAGCCTGTATGAACATGGGCACCTTGGTGGGCGCGCCTAAAGTTCGCGCCGCTGAATTAGTTCGTCAAACCGAACAAAAACGCCGCGGCAGCTATGGAGGTGCAGTGGGTTATTTAACTGGCGATGGCGCTATGGATAGCTGTATTGTTATTCGCTCTGCCTTTGTTAAAAACGGCACAGCCTATGTGCAAGCAGGTGCAGGTGTGGTGTTTGATTCAGACCCACAATCAGAAGCCAATGAAACCCGCGCTAAAGCACAAGCTGTGATCACTGCGATTCAATCGACTTACGAGGCACAATAATGACGACAACATCAGCCTATAAAATCTACTTTTTAGATAACTTTGATTCATTTAGTTATAACTTAGTCGATGAACTTTCTATGTTAGGGTGCCAGTTAGTGGTATACCGTAATAACATCAGTGCACAAAGCATCTTTGAGAAAATGTGCCAAGAGACAGTACCGGTGTTATTAGTGCTTTCACCCGGCCCTGGCGCGCCATCTGATGCGGGTTGTTTAATGGAACTCATTGAACTATGTAAAGGCCGCTTCCCTATGCTGGGTATCTGTTTAGGACAGCAAGCTCTAACACAAAGCTACGGCGGGGTTATTGGTCATGCAGGCGAAACTGTGCATGGCAAGTCATCAATTATTACGTTGACTGAGCACCCAGTATTCGCAGGTATGGGCGATAAAATGCCAGTTGCTCGTTATCATTCATTAATGGCAACTAAAGTCCCTGATGATGTTGAAGTAATTGCTTGTTATGAAAATATTCCAATGGCAATTTACCATCAACAAGATAATGCCCTTGGCTATCAGTTTCATCCTGAGTCAATTTTAACGCCAAATGGCGCATTGCTATTACAGCAAAGCATTGAATTTTTAACCGCACGCGTGCAGTAGAGGAATAACATGGAAGCAACAACTCAAACCCAGTTAAACCAATTATTAGCAAAGCAAGATTTATCGTTTTCGCAAGCAACTGCATTGTTTGATGCCATCATGAATGGCCAGCTTAATGATATTGAATTAACTGCTGCACTTATCGCCCTAAAACTAAAAGGCGAAACAAGTGATGAAATCGCCGGTGCGGCAGCATCAATGCGCGCCAATGCAGTGCCATTTAAAACCAGCAAAACCTTGCTTGCAGATAGCTGTGGTACCGGTGGCGATGGCTCAAACACCATTAATATTAGTACCACTGCTGCTATTGTAGCCGCCGCTGCGGGCATCAACATGGTCAAGCATGGTAATCGCAGTGTATCGAGTAATTCTGGCTCAGCGGATTTACTAAAAGCCTTGGGTATCAATATCGATATGAGCCCTGAGCAAGCGGCCTATTGTTTAGAAAATACGGGGTTTGCATTTTTATTTGCACCGCATTATCACAGTGGTGTACGCCATGCGATGGGCGTGCGAACAGCCCTTAAAAGCCGCACAATTTTTAATATTTTAGGGCCGCTGGCAAACCCTGCGGCCCCTGAGGTGCAATTGCTTGGTGTTTATGACCCTTCGCTGTGTTTACCAATGGCCGAAACTTTAAAAACCCTTGGCACAAAACGCGCCATGGTGGTTCATGGTGCAGGCACTGACGAAATTGCCTTGCACGGGACAACCAAAGTGGTTGAGCTAAATAACGGTGAACTGAGCGAATACACGCTAACAGCGAGCGATTTTGGTCTTGCAAACTATTCACTTGAACAACTTGCAGGCCAAGGGCCAGAATATAACGCAAAAGCAAGCTTAGCGATTTTACAAGGTCAAGGTGAAATGGCGCATAACGCAGCCATTATAGCCAACGTTGCCGCCCTTCTTTATTTAACCGATAAAGCAAGTGATTTAAAAGCAGCCGCAGATCAAGTAAGCGAATTATTAGCATCAGGTAAAGCGATAGACACATTGAACGCAATTATTGAGGTAAGTCATGGCTAACGTGTTAGACAAAATTGTTGCCGACAAACGCATTGAATTAGAACAAAGAAAAGCACAGCGCCCGCTTGAGTCATTCATTGGCGATGTTGTGCCAACCAAGCGAGACTTTGAAGCGGCGTTAGCAGCAACAGGCACACAATTTATTTTAGAGTGTAAAAAGGCCTCACCGTCAAAAGGGCTTATTCGCGAACCATTCAATTTAGACGAAATTACATCGGTTTATAAAAAATACGCAACTTGTATGAGCGTATTAACTGACGAAAAATATTTCCAAGGTAGCTATCAGTACCTCGAATACGTGCGCAGCCAAGTGGAGCAGCCGCTTATTTGTAAAGACTTCTTTATTGATGAGTACCAAGTTTACTTAGCACGTTTATCTGGTGGTGATGCCATTTTATTAATGCTCTCAGTCCTTGATGACGAGCAATATTTAGCGCTTCACAAAGTGGCTGACTCTTTAAACATGTCGGTACTAACAGAAGTCAGTAATGAGCAAGAAGTAAGTCGTGCACTTGCACTTAATGCCAGCCTAATTGGTATTAATAACCGCGACCTTCGTGATTTAAGTACTGATCTTGCAACAACAGAGCGCTTACGTCAGCTTATCCCAAATGACAAAGTGGTTATTTCAGAGTCGGGCATTTATACCCATAAAGATGTAAAACGCCTTGCGCCACTGTGCGATGGCTTTTTAATTGGCAGCTCACTAATGGCTGAGCGCGACTTAGAAGCCGCATGTCGTAAAGTCATTTTAGGTGAAAACAAAGTGTGCGGTTTAACTCGTTCACAAGATGCGATGGCAGCCTATGCTAGTGGTGCTGTGTATGGTGGCTTAATTTTTTATCCTAAGTCACCGCGCTATGTCGATATCGACTGCGCCAAGCAAGTTACGCAAAGTGCCCCACTCGCGTATGTAGGTGTGTTTGTCAATGCGCCTCTTGAACAAGTGATCGATTATGCTCAAAGCTTGAAACTAGCTGCAGTGCAATTACATGGTGACGAGAATAGCGAGTATATTCAAAGTCTCAGAAAGCAATTACCGCTTGGCTGTGAAATTTGGAAAGCCCAAGCCGTTAAAGGCGAATTACCTAAACCGCTTGAAGGGGTTGACCGCCATTTATACGATACTTACAGCAAAAACCAAAAAGGCGGCACAGGCGAAGCATTTGATTGGTCTGTATTAGAGACAGCAACAGTACCTTTTATGTTAGCCGGTGGTTTGAATCCAGAGAATATTCATGCAGCGCTTTATCGCGGTGCTAATGGCCTTGACCTAAATTCTGGCGTTGAAACGTCAGCGGGCAAAAAGTGCCAAACAAAATTACAAAATGCGTTTTCGCATATCAGAAATTATTGAGGTTAGAATGCAAAATCCAGCTTATTTCGGTGAATTCGGTGGTATGTTTGTACCACAGCTGCTTGTGCCAGCACTCAAGCAACTAGAAGCAGAGTTTAATAAATCACAAAACGATCCAGCTTTTCAGGCTGAGTTTGAAAAACTATTAAATGAATACGCAGGTCGTCCTACGCCATTAACTCTGACACGTAACTTAGTTAAAAATCCTAAGGTAAAACTGTATTTAAAGCGTGAAGATTTACTCCATGGTGGTGCGCACAAAACCAACCAAGTACTTGGTCAGGCATTGCTCACCAAGCGTATGGGTAAAAAAGAAGTCATTGCAGAAACAGGTGCCGGCCAACACGGTGTTGCAACGGCCCTTGCGTGTGCCCTACTTGGCTTAAAATGCCGTGTTTACATGGGTGCAAAAGACGTTGAACGTCAGCAACCAAACGTATTTCGTATGAAACTAATGGGTGCAGAGGTTATTCCTGTCACAGCGGGCTCTGGTACTTTAAAAGACGCAGTAAACGAAGCATTGCGTGACTGGTCAGCAAATTATAAAGATGCTCACTATTTACTAGGCACTGCAGCAGGCCCTCACCCATTCCCAACCATGGTGCGTGAGTTCCAAAAAATGATTGGTGAAGAAGCAAAACAACAAGTGCTTAAAGCTGAAGGGCGCTTACCGGATGCGGTGCTGGCTTGTGTAGGTGGTGGTTCTAACGCCATTGGTATGTTCACAGACTTTATTGATGAGCCAAGCGTAAAACTAATTGGTGTAGAACCCGCTGGTAAAGGCTTAGATACCCATCAACACGGTGCTACGCTATGTAAAGGCACAAAAGGCATTTTACACGGTACCTATACTTATATTATGCAAAATGACGATGGCCAAATTGAAGAGTCTTATTCTGTATCAGCAGGTCTTGATTACCCAGCTGTAGGCCCACAACATGCTCATTTACATGAAACTGGCCGTGCAGAGTACGTTGGTATTAGCGATACTGAAGCGCTTGAAGCGTTCCAACTACTGGCTAAAAACGAAGGGATTATTCCAGCGCTTGAATCAAGCCATGCCCTTGCATACGCCCTTAAATATGCCGAACAACAAACCGAAGACACTATTTTAGTAGTAAACCTAAGTGGCCGAGGCGATAAAGATTTGGCTCACGTACACAGTGTTTTATCAGAAGGAGGCGCGCTATGAGCCAGACTAACCGTTACGGACAAATGTTCGCCACATTAAATGAAACGAATCAAGGTGCCTTTGTACCGTTTGTTACTATTGGTGATCCTAATAAAGCACTCAGTGTTGAAATCATTAAAAGCTTAATTGATGGCGGTGCTGATGCCCTTGAGCTTGGTATTCCGTTTTCAGATCCGATTGCAGATGGCCCGGTGATCCAAGCTGCCAACATTCGTGCGCTTGATGAAAACATTAATACCCAAGATTGCTTTGATATCATCAAACAAGTGCGCCAGTACAATGCCGATATTCCAATTGGCCTGTTATTGTATTCAAACCTTGTGTTTAAGCGTGGCCTTGAAAAGTTCTATCAAGATGCTAAAGAAGCAGGCGTTGATTCAATTTTAGTGGCTGACGTACCGCTGCATGAGTCAAAGCTATTTCGCCAAACAGCAATGAAAAATGGTATTGATCCAATTTTTATTGCGACACCTAATGCAGATGATGACACTCTTCGAGAATGTGCTTCATATGGTCGTGGTTATACATACCTTCTTTCACGCGCAGGTGTAACAGGCACAGAAACCAAGGCACAAATGCCAGCAGATTCATTAGTCAAAAAACTAAAAGATTACCATGCTGCACCGGCATTACTTGGTTTTGGTGTATCAACACCAGAAGATGTTAAATCAGCACTCGATTCAGGGGCTGCTGGTGCGATTTCAGGCTCTGCGGTTGTTAAAATCATCGAGGCGAACCTTGATGACCAAGCAGCAATGCTAACTGGTTTAAAAGAGTTTGTAGCCAGTATGAAAGCCGCTACAAAGTAAGTTGTTTTATTACTTAAAAAGGGCCTTAAAGGCCCTTTTATGTATCTACTCATTAATTATTAATGGTGGCGGTGCACACCCTCTTTAATCTCTTCGATAAACTTACGATTAAAAGCCTCTAAGTCGGCTGGGCTTCGGCTTGTGACTATGCCATCATCAACACACACCTCTTGATCAACCCAATTAGCTCCTGCATTGATTAAATCCGTTTTAATACTTGGGTATGACGTTACTTTGCGGTCACGTAGTTTGTTAATTTCGGCTAGTAACCATGGGCCGTGGCAAATCGCAGCGATAGGCTTGTTTTTGCCTGCACTGAAAAAGCCATCAACAAAGGCTTTAGCTTCACTGTTTTGGCGTAAAGTATCTGGATTAAATAAACCGCCCGGTAATAATAGAGCATCATATTCACTTGAATCTGTCTCACTGACGATGCGGTCAACGCTTACACGTTTTCCCCATTGATTTTCATCCCAACCAGTAATGTCATCTCTTTCAAGCGAAACAACTTCGACTTCAGCTCCTGCTTCAAGCAACGCACTGCGCGGTGATAGCAGCTCACTCTGCTCAAAACCATTTGTTGCTAATATCGCTACTTTCTTACCGTTTAGTTGGGTATTTAGATTTGACATGCTATCTCCTTATTTGTGAAAACTCACACTAATACAGCAGACACCATGCCAAACATAACCAACTGAAAATATTGAATTTATTAAAAATTCAAAGCGACACACCCTGTAAAAGCTACAAGACCTTTGCAAATCCTGCTTATAGGGCGTCTTTTAGGGCTTTTGCAGGTTTAAAAACAGGTTTGTTGGCGCCTTCAATTTCAATTTCTTCACCAGTTTGCGGGTTGCGCCCTTTTCGGGCAGGGTAATAACTCAAGGCAAACGTACCAAAGCCATTAATTTGCACTTGGTCACCCTCAGAAAGAGACTTTTCGATAGCATTTAACATGCTAGTCAGAGCAGCTTGTGTGTCTTTTTTTGTTAATTCGCTGTGGGCAGCCATTTGAGATACTAGTGCGGCTTTATTCATAAAAATGCTCCAAAATACGCCGCTTAATCATCTGAGGTTAAGCGGAAAAAGATAAGGTAAAACAACCTAAACGCAGGTTTAGGCCAGATTGGCTCGGGAGGCTAAGCTTTCAGGGCTACTAAGTCAACCTTGTATCTTGCGCAATAACTTGATACAACCCAGTATCATTTTAAATTAGAGCATTTATAAACCTATGCATGCGATTATTGAATACATCCCGCTGATTTTGTTTTTTGCGGTTTTCAAGTTAGTTGATATTTATTGGGCAACAGCCTTGCTGATGCTAACCACCTTAATTCAAGTTGCTTATTATTATTTTAAAGATGGCAAAGTACCAACCCGTCACTGGGTGTTTTTTGCTATAGCGGTGGTATTAGGTACGCTGACCTTAGTATTCCACGACGAGCAGTTTGTAAAATGGAAAGCCACCATTGTTTATGCCATTTTCAGTGTCACTTTGTTAGTAAGCCGCTATGTGCTTGGCAAAAATCTTGTGAAAAAAGCACTTAGCTCAGTTTTAGAAAATGCCTCTGAGAGTAAACAAGAAATTGATGTACCAGAAGCACTATGGAATAAACTTAACCTGTTTTGGGTTGCAGTGACCGCAGGTATCTCTGCGCTAAATATCTACATTGCCTATAACTTCTCGCTCGATTTTTGGGTTAACTTTAAAGTGTTTGGTTTAATGGGTATTACCTTTGTTTGCGTGTTAGCAACGATCATTGCCCTTTTCAAATACTTACCTGAAGATGACGAAAAGAAAGATCCTAAGCAATCTTAATGTCATAAATCTGTCGTCTTAGCTTGTTAGCGTAAATAAAAAACACGCTGAGACGACATTGAACGCTAACCAATACCGCTGGTTTGAATTTACCCTCATATTTGTTTGTTTACCGCTATTAGGCTTTTTTCTGCGTGCCTATCTCGCGAACTGGCTTATTCCTGCACTTATTATTTTAATGACTGTTTGCGGCATGTTGCTGTTATCAGACCCCCATTTTAAGCGTTTTCGTTTAACTAGCCTTGGGCAATTTAGTGCGGTAAAACGTCGCTTATTTAGTTTTTTCTTTTTAGGAGCGCTATTCTCAGGGATGTTTTACGGCATCATGAATCAAGAAAACTGGTTTTCACTGCCAAGAAATTCATTTAACGATTGGCTAATGTTGCTATTGCTCTACCCCATTTTATCGGTGATGCCGCAAGAGCTTATTTTTAGAACCTACTTTTTTCACCGCTATAAACGGATTATGCCAAGTAAAACCGTGCGTATCATCGTCAGTGCATCGGTGTTTGCGTTGGCTCACATTGTCTATGCGAATGTACTCGCCGTACTTCTAGCATTTTTAGGTGGACTGCTGTTCTCTTACACCTATGCGCAAAGCCGTTCTACCTTCGTGTGTGTTATAGAGCACAGCTTATGGGGGTTATGGATGTTTACGCTTGGCTTGGGTGATGTGCTTGATGCCGGAGCATTCTAGGGCTATAAAAAAGCCGCGCAAGTGCGCGGCTAAGTATTGAGCTGGTTTTTAAAATCCGAAAATACTAAATGCAAAAAACTTTGTTGCGACCGTATTTACAAAGATAAGTAATAAAATTGCCGGAATAAACGTTGATAGCGAAAAGTTCACATACTTCTCTGTAAAACTACCGATATAGCCTTCAGAGCCTTGGCTTAACTCTTCAGAAAGGTTCGCTTTTTTCCAACGATACATTACGAATAAACACACCATTAAACCATTAAGAGGTAAAATCGTGTCGTAAAACACATCATAAACAATATCGAATAAGCTCTTATCTGCCCCGCCGTAACTAACAAAATTTGTTAATGATTCAACCATACCAAACGACATTGTACACAGCACAGTTAAAACACCGGTTGATAGAGTTAAAATAGCTAACGCTTTTTTACGGCTAATGCCTTTGCGATCACTTAATGAAGCTGTCGGTACCTCAACAATCGATACAAGCGATGTAATTGCAGCAAAAAAGACTAATAAGAAGAATACAAACGCTACAACTGATGCACCCACGTAACCAATATCAGCTTGAAGCGCTAATAAAATTTTCGGTAAGTATACAAAAATCATCGACACTGATGAGTCAGATAACGTACTTGGATCTGTATTCGGGTTAAAACTAAAAATAGCCGGTAACACCATAAGACCCGCAATAAAGGCAACAAGAGAGTCTGTTACAGCAACCATTTTAGCACTGCCAACAATATCGTCTTTCTTAGAGATATAAGATGCATAGGTCATTAAAATACCCATACCCAGTGACAATGAGAAAAACGCTTGAGCTAATGCACCATTTAAAACGCTCGCATCCATTTTACTGAAATCAGGAACGATGTAGTACTTCACACCTGCCATGACATTATCCAGTGTTAAAACGTAAACAACCAGCGCAGTGAGTAGTACAAATAAAGCTGGCATCATAAACTTAGCCGCTTTCTCGATACCTTCTTTTACACCACCAACCAGAATCAAGTTAACAATGATTGCAACCACGGCCATATAGCCAAACACTGTGTAGCTATTGATAAAAGTGCCAAAATTATCAGGCTGTGCTAAGGCATCTAGATTACCGAATGCAGTTTGCGATAAATAACCGAAAATCCATACGGTGATCACCATGTAAAAAACGGCAATCATAAACGGCGTTAATACCGCTAAAAAGCCAGCAAAGTTCCATTTTGGATCATTACCCGCTAAGATTTTGTATGAACCAAGCGGATCTTTCTGTGCTTTTCGGCCCATCGCCATTTCGGCCATCATCACAGGCAAACAGATAAAAATCACAAACAGTGCATAAACTAAAAGAAAAGCACCACCACCGTTTTTTGTAGCTGAAACAGGAAAACCTACTAAGTTTCCGATACCTACAGCAGAACCGGCTGCCGCTAAAATAAAACCGAGGCGGGAGCTAAAGTGCTCGCGTTTTTCGCTCATTTAAAAACCTTATTATTATTTTCTCAACCCAGCGACTCTACCAGTGTTACACCGCGTATTTCAAGCTTTATAAGTGAAAGCTATAAGCAAAGCTGTAAAGATTATTTAGCGACTGAACACATATGTATGACACAATAATCTCTCGTCTATTGCTAACAATATGCTACTATTTTCTAAAAATAACATTGAGAACTCACTATGCTGTATATGATTTATTCAACTGATGTTGAAAATAGTTTAGAAGCCCGCAAATCTGCACGCCCAGCTCACTTAGCTCGCCTTCAAGAGTTAGACGATCAAAATCGTTTATTCACAGCAGGCCCTCTTCCTGCAATTGATAGCGAAGACCCAGCTGAGGCTGGTTTTACAGGCTCATTGGTGGTCGCGCAATTTGATTCATTAGAAGCAGCACGCGAATGGGCAGCAAACGACCCTTATATTGCTGCAGGTGTTTATGACAACTCAGTAGTAAAACCATTTAAAAAGGTGTTTGGTTAAAGCCTGAACTCAACTGAATCAATAATTCAGTGTTTGTTCACGGCTTATTAACTAAGATCTGGCTATCAAATTACAGAATTTAACGTAATTACTTGAATTTTAGTTAATTGGTTAATTAAACTAAATGGGTCTGGTTTAGGAGTTCCCCGTCATGCGCATATTATTAGCCTTCAGTTTTAGTCTTTTATTTGCATTATCAAGCTTTCATGCTGATGCCAATAAAAACCAAGCACCTGAGGTGACTAAAAAACAAGCTGTGATGATTGCCAAAAAATCTGAAGATGGTCGAACCCTAAAAATCACAGAGCAAGACAAAGTATTTACCGTAAGAATTTTAAAAACGAACGGCCATGTGGTTGACGTCCATGTGAACAAAAAGACTGGCGAAGTGAAAAAGGATTAAGAATGCGAATTTTAGTTATTGAAGATGATTTACACTTAGCAGATAACCTTCGTAATGCTCTAGAAAAAGAGCGTTATAGCGTTGACCTTTGTCACGATGGTGAAGCTGGTTTATTCCACATTACTGAGTACCCGCTTGATATGGCGGTGGTAGACTTAGGCCTTCCAAAAGTAGACGGCATCGAATTAATTACCAAAGCTCGCGCTCAAGGCATTACCATCCCTATTTTGATTTTAACGGCGCGTGACCGTTGGCAAGATAAAGTAGAAGGCCTCGATGCAGGTGCTGATGATTACCTTACAAAACCGTTTCATGTTGAAGAGCTAATTGCCCGCTGTAATGCCCTTATCCGTAGAAGTGCAGGTAAAGCAAATCCAGAAATGACAGCTGGTCCTATCAAAATTCATACTCGCTCACAGCAAGTGTGGGTTAACGATAAAGAACTTAGCTTAACTGCATACGAATACAAAGTGTTAGAATACCTCATGGTTAACCCTCAAAAGGTAATTTCTAAATCTGAGCTAACAGAGCACATTTACGATCAAGACTTCGACCTTGATTCAAACGTAATCGAAGTATTCGTATTGCGTTTACGTAAAAAGCTTGACCCTGATGGCACCCTTAACCCAGTTGAAACATTACGCGGCCGTGGTTATAGGCTTAAAAGTCAGTGGTAGCATCGCAAATACCGCTTAAAGTAAGGCAAGGATTTATCCTTGTCTTTGTTTTATTAGTAGCCTTACCAATTCTGTTTTTCTCAATTGGTAAGGCTTATTACGCCTCTTTGGTCGAAGCGACCGAAAAAACCCTTGAAGCTCACTTATATTCATTAATCTCTGAAGTCGATTTCACTGAACGCGGCATTGTTATGCCAAGTACCATCTTAACTCCAGAGCTAAATAGATTAAACTCAGATACCTATGCGATGATTTATCGCGGCGACTTACCTGTTTGGTATTCTGAATCAGCCACCAACATCAACTTTATTCCTGATAACTTTGAAGCTCCAGCAGGCTCTGCTGATTTTCGCCGTGTTGAATACAACAATACCGTGTACTGGCAGTTAACACTTACCGTTATCTTAGAAAACATTGATCAATCAGAGCATGCACGTTTTATCTTATTAAAACGTAATGATGCTCTACTTAGGCTGATGGATGGCTTTAAACAAACACTGGTTAATTGGATGTATGTGATGGGTGTGGCCATTGCTGCACTGATGGCAATTGGTTTTGTGTGGAGCGCAAGACCACTGCAGCGTCTCGATAAAGAAATTAAAGCCATTGAATCGGGCGATAACCAGCAAATAAAAGGTCTTTACCCGGTTGAGTTGCAAACTATTAAAGCCGATTTAAACTTATTGCTTGAATCGCAGCAGCGCCAAAAAGAGCGTTACCGCGCATCATTAAGCGATCTTGCTCATGCATTAAAAACGCCATTGGCAGTGCTTAAGTCAAGCCCATTGGCCAATGATGCTGATGCACAAGAGCAATTGGATCGTATTAATGTGATGATCGAACATCAATTAAAACGTGCCGCTACGGGTGCCTCTGATACATGGAAAAAGCAAACCCATATTAAGCCGGTTATCGAGTCAATTTTAAGTGCAATGAGTAAAGTGTATCGCGATAAAGATATTATTTTCACTTCTGAGGTCAGTGAAAAAGATTATTTTTTAGGTGATAAAACAGATTTAATGGAACTGCTTGGTAATTTAATCGATAATGCTTGTAAAGCTTGCCGTTCGCAGGTCGATATAAAGGTTAAGCAAAATAAGCAATTAACTCTCAGCATTTGTGATGATGGACCAGGTGTCCCAGAGCAAAAACGTGAATCGCTACTAACCCGCGGCACCCGACTCGATACATATGAGAGTGGGCATGGTGTTGGTATGGCCATCGTATCAGATTTAGTAAACTCATATAATGGCACATTGACTATCCGAGATGCAGAAAAACTGGGTGGTGCTGAGTTTATATTAGAGTTTAATTATCATGATAAAAAATAAACAATTCACTATAACACTCACTTTGTGCGCTGCTCTTGTAACACTGGCATCACAGGCTTCACAAGCACCACATGATTGCCAGTTAACAAGCAACAATACCGAAGAAACTAAGCGTTATATTCAATGTCTTGACCAAGTGATTAGCGATTTGCAACGCGATCAAAAAATGTGGGTAAATAAACTCACTATGGATATTGAAAAAATCAAAGAAGACACGGGAAATAGTCAATTACTGCCTATCTTTAAAAGAAGCTTAGTGAATCAAGAGCGCTATCTAGAAGACAGCTGTCGTTGGCGATACTTAAATGAAATGCCAAACGCAACCAAAGCAGCCATTACCTATAAGCTTTGTGAAATAAATATCCTTGGTAATCACTTAAATATTCTAAAACAACCTCTTAAATAAAAGGCGCGTTAGCGCCTTATTATTTAAATTTTGCTTAATCAAGCAAATTGCTATTGATCTATTGTTAACTCTTCACCGTTACCAAGTAAAGTTGCAAGCCACCGCCCTTCTTGGCTGGTTTCTAGAGCAATTTTTACTATCATGGTCAGTGGAACTGACAGCAACATACCTACTGTTCCCATCAACCAGCCCCAAAAAATTAACGATAAAAAAACCACCAGCGTTGATAAACCTAAGCCTTTGCCCATGAACTTTGGCTCGACGATATTACCCATCACTGTATTAATCACTAAATAGCCACCTGCAATGATCCCTGCAACTAGCGGCCCTTGCGTTATCAAAGCAAGTAATACAGGAGGTACCGCTGCAATGATAGAGCCAATATTAGGAATGTAGTTAAGCATAAAAGCAACAACACCCCACAATACAAAATAATCAACGTCCAGTGCCCAAAGCATAAACCCAGCTAAAAGACCTGTCGCCAAGCTAACCATGGTTTTTATTGCGAGGTAAGAGTTTATTGACCCTAGAAAGCGATCAATTTGTTGCATTTTCATTTCTGGGTCATCGAGTGCTAAATGAATTTTTTTATTCAGCATCGGCCCTTCAAACAGCATAAACACCACGGTTAATATAATTAGGAACAGGTTGGCCATTACTCCCCCTAATCCCGTTAGCATATTTGTTGCAACATCGATCATTTTGCCCGGATCGAATAAAGAAATAATCTGCTCTTTATCAATCAAAATATTATAACTTGCAGCAACATTAACCACCCAAACAAACTCTTCTTTTAGTTGTGTTTTATACTCGGGTAGTTTTTCAGAGAAATCGGTCATCGATTGCCCAACTAAACCGGCAAGGCTAATCCCAACGCCAACAATAATGAGCATTACTAACACCACTGCAACGCCCTTGGGAATTTTATACCCGGCAAAAAAACGTATAAGGGGATTACATATAATGGCAATAAAGGCAGCCAAAACAAAAGGAATAACAATCACACTTGCAGCTTTTATACCTGCTAAAACAATCACTAAAGCCGCAAATATAACTAAACTCTTATTAACACCAGTCAGGCTCGACAAAATAAAATCCTTGTAAACTTTTTCCCATCAGTGTATGTCAAATAAGTAGTAAAAGAAAATCGAAAAACATCTGGCACAATAAATGCTCATAATTCATACAATTTGTGATATTATTGGCCAGTCGTATTGTAAAAGGAGCTAAGGATGGCGCATTTAACAGAACAAGAACTCTCATTTTTTAACCAACTCTTTGAAAATGCAGATGATGGCAGTGATGAAGTCACAAACACCAAAATGTCTGTAAAACTAAACTTACCCGATAAACTCAACGGATTATTAAAGAACGCTAAATTGACCTTACTTGCTGAAGTGGGTGTTTATCAATTATGGTTCCCGCTGGAGTTTGTTAATGATGAAAATGGCCAGGTTATTCCTCTACTCAGTGCTCCTGAGGTTATAGATACGAAAGGCATTGAGCGGAGTTGGCGAGCACCTCATCTAAACCTGCAAACTGACCACTACATTATTCTGTCACTATCAAGTACGGGAGTTTTGTTAAAACCAAAACAAAATAAGCCAGACTTTTCAAAAGAGCTGTTATTAGCATTTGAGCTGCCAAAAAAAGAGCGTATTGTTCTGTCAGCTAAACCTGTTCGCGTTACCAGCAATGGTATTGCAGCAAAGATTATTACGGTACACGAGGGCGAAATTGCTCTTCGTCAATACCTTTTCGAGACTCATAAAAAGCAACATGCCCAGCTATACGAACATGCCAATATAAGCACTGACCTTATCTAGTTGCAGGTAATGCTAAGCTTCGATAAGCTTGGCATTTTGCACCTCAACACAACAAGGTATTTTTATGAGTTACCCAATCGGAACGCCTGGTAAGCCATGGACCGACGCCGACAAAAAAGCGTGGCTTGAATTACAATCAGTAAAACGCAGTTACCGTGAAGATGTTGTCTCACAACTTGATGCTCTGTCTACACTCTTTGAAATTGAGCAGTATGGTGCACTGAGCTATGACAGCGATAAGTATCCTCTTTACATTTTAAAAAGCAAACAATGGCAAGCAGACAAACCAACTGTTTTAGTCACAGGTGGTGTACATGGTTACGAAACAAGCGGTGTGCATGGTGCATTAGCGTTTGCTAAAGACAAGGCCAAAGACTATTTTGCAGAATTTAATATCTTAGTGGCACCGTGTATCAGCCCTTGGGGTTATGAAACAATTAACCGCTGGAACCCAAATGCCACGGATCCAAATCGCTCATTCTATGCAGATAGTCCAGCTGAAGAGTCTGCCGCAATCATGCAATATTTAGCCGACAACGCTATTGCACCCTATGTGCATATTGACCTTCATGAAACAACTGATACTGACAATAGTGAATTTCGCCCTGCTCTGGCAGCACGTGATGCAACGACTCACGATAACTGGAACATTCCAGATGGCTTTTATCTTGTTGCTGATAGCGAACGTCCGCATGATGCATTTCAAACAGCGATTATAAAATCTGTTGAGAAAGTAACCCACATCGCACCAAGTGATGAGAATAACCAGTTGATTGGTGTACCGCAAACTCAATTTGGTGTTATTAATTACCAAGCCAAAAAGCTGGGGTTATGTATGGGCTTAACCGATGCAGAATATGTCACAACAACAGAGGTTTACCCTGACAGCCCACAAGCAAATGATAAAATCTGTATTGATGCACAAGTAGCCTCAATTACTGGTGCTTTGAACTACATTGTTAACAAATAGTTAGCTATACTTTAAATTCAGAGCGACTTATTTATTCGCTCTGAATACAATTACACAAATAAAAACCCCAGCCAAATCCAATTAAAGAAAAAAATATGTTTTTTCTTTTTTACATACTAAATAACTAGACACATACATACAATTGTATAAAATTCGCGCTCTTTTTAATTCAAAAGGGAAGCAAATTGGAATTTAAGAATCACTATGGCAGTGTCAGTATCATCACTGATGGTCCAATTATTATTGGACAATTTTCTGGTAATATTAACGCACGTTTAGTCAATGACTTTGCAGTCGATTTAAAAAAGCATATTACTGCTTTAGCTGGAAAGCCGTGGGCATATATTAGTCATTCTACCCAATTACTTGCTACCACCCCTGATGCAGAACGTGGTTTTACCCAATTATTTCGTGCCCTGCAAGGCACAAACTGTGTAGCAACCGCTTATATGTTTAGCTCATCCATTGTGCTTAACCAAATGAAACGCATCATTGCGCAAGCGCAATCTCCGATTCAAATAATGGACTGTTTATTTGATGATTTAGACAGCGCTAAAGCTTATGTGCAAAAGCAGCTCGAATTTGCAAAGATGGCTTGTTAACTACAAGCCATTTTCACTTTTAGGTCAGGGTCAATCTCGGTAAAACTTAGTTTCTTTGGTAATTGCGATATCAGCATCTTCTAATGCTTGAATGTGAAAACTGATAGGCGTTACCTTTGATTTCAATTCATAGCCATCAGCAACCACAGTAACAGGCACACGCTTCATCTGACCCGCCTCAACTGTAATATTTTCGGGCACCTGTAAGCTTCCTTCTTCAATACCACTGATACCGATTGAATAGCTCAAACTATGCTGTGTTTTGTTGATAATTGATAAGGTATATGGGTTTTCTACTAAGCCTTCAAAATTAACACGATACAGGGCATTACGATCACGAATGACAGAGGCTTCAATAGGTGTACGCATTGCCATCCATACAACCATACCAACAACAAACAACGCCGTTAAACCACCATAGCCAAGCAGTTTTAGTCTAAATGGGTTGGTCGTTTTGCCTTCCATTTGTTTTTCAGAGGCGTACTTGATCAGGCCTTTTTGATAATTGAATTTTTCCATAGTGCTATCACACGCATCGATACATAAGCCGCAGTTTATGCATTCATACTGTAAGCCATTACGAATATCGATACCGGCCGGGCATACTTCCACACATAGGTTACAGTCTACGCAGTCACCTAAACCTAACTCTTTAGGATCGGCTTTACGTTTACGCGCACCACGAGACTCCCCTCGCGCTTGATCGTAGGTAACCACTAACGTGTCTTTATCAAACATCACTGATTGAAAACGTGAATAAGGGCATGCGACAGTACACATTTTTTCGCGTAGAAAGCCCGCATTACCATAGGTACAAAAAGCGAACAGGAATACCCAAAAGCTGACGATCCCAGACATTTCTAGGGTAAATAAACTCATGTAAAGAGACTTAGCAGGGATGAAATAAGCCATAAATGACATAGATGTAAGCAAAGAGAGCAGCAGCCAAACTGTATGCTTAGTGATTTTCTTTTGCCATTTACTTACTGACCAATCAGCTTTATCAAGTTTAATGCGCTGGTTTCGGTTACCTTCGACTTTATGCTCGACCCAAGTAAACATCAGCATCCAAATTGTTTGTGGGCAAGTGTAACCACACCAGACACGTCCTAACCAATTAGTGACGAAGAACAAAGCAAACGCGCCAGTCATAAATAGCATGGCTAAGATCATAAAATCTTGTGGTAACAGCGTTAATCCAAACAGGGTAAATTTTTGGCTCGCTACATCGAGTAATACAGCTTGGCGACCATCATATGGGATCCATGGTATGGCGATAAACGTCAGCATCAGAACCCAGCCTAAGTAACGACGGATACGTTGAAAATGCCCTTTTTGCTCTCGAATATAAATTGGCCCTTCTTGGTTGTAGGGCTTGATGATTAAGTCTTGTTCTTTAATATCAAATTTCATTTTGCTACTTACTTTTGTGTCGGTAATAGCCTGACAGAGCAACTATCAGGCCAACACAAATTAAAATGTAAACCACTGATATTAAATGATTAATTTAATTTTACCGCACCAAAAATCGCGATATATCACGAAAGCGCGCGTTATTTCGCGAAACTGCGTTGTATACCTAACTTTTTCATTTTTGATCTAAGGGTACTCTCAGGAAGACCCAGCAAAGTTGCAGCGCCATTTTCACCTGATATTTGCCCGTTGCATCTCTTAAGTACCTCACAAATATGCTGCTTTTGTACAGCATCAAGGGAAACAACTTGCTCATTCGTTTGCTCGTTATTCAACGGCGCAGAGAGCTGTAATACAGTTTGCTTAGACAAAATAGCTTCACGCTCTAGGATATTTTGTAGTTCACGAATATTGCCTGGCCAATCATAATTAGCCAGTTTAGTGAGTGTAGTTTTGCTAAGCCCCTTTAACTGTTTACCTAAGCGCTTGTTAAGCTGTGTAATTATGTTTGCAGCAAGGAGCGGGATATCTTCTTTTCGCTCACGAAGCGCAGGCACACGAATAGGAAAGACATTTAAGCGATAGTACAAGTCCATTCTAAAGCTACCCTGCTCGACCATTTGCCACAAATTACGATTTGTTGCAGCCAGTACTCGAATATCGACTTTTAAGGTTTGACTGCCACCCACGCGCTCAAACTCTTGTTCTTGCAGCACGCGAAGTAATTTACTTTGTGCTTCTAATGGCAATTCTGCCACTTCATCTAAAAATAATGTGCCTTTATCGGCCAGTTCAAAACGCCCTTTTCTGCGTTCATTAGCACCGGTAAACGCCCCTTTCTCATGACCGAATAATTCAGATTCAATTAAGTTGGCTGAAAACGCCGCGCAGTTTACTTTTATGAAAGGTTGCTCAGCACGATTACTCAAACGGTGAAGGTTTCGTGCCACCAGCTCTTTACCTGTGCCGTTTTCACCTAAAATCAAAACCGTACTATTGGTTTGGCTTACCAGGGTAATTTGCTCGAGCATACTTTGAAACGAATGACTTTGGCCGACCAAACCTGAGTCTTGCCAATCTTCGTTTAACTCTGAAATAAGATAAGCATTCTCAGCTTGTAGCTGTTCAGATAAGTGCTGGACTTGCGCTAAGGCATCACGCAATGCGACTTCTGTTTGCTGCTGTTTTGATACATCGCGAAAAATCGCGACTGCTCCAATTAAGGCCCCATTTTTATAAACGGGTGTAGAAGTATACTCAACAGCAAAATAGCTACCATCTTTACGCCAGAATACTTCATCGTTTACGTGGCGATGTTTACCATCGAACATAGTGCAATATATCTGACATTCATCTGCGGGATATGGTGAGCCGTCTTTACGAGTATGGTGATGATATTGATGTATTTTTTTACCAAGCAGTTCTTCAGCTTTCCAGCCAGTCATGCGCTCAGCAGCAGGGTTTACAAAGACCGCATTGCCCGATAAGTCAAAGCCATAAATCCCTTCGCCAACTGCATTGAGCAATAGCGTGGGGTCGTTTAAAAATTCCTTGATCATAGCAGTCACTCAACTCGCGAAATATCACGAGTAATTATGACAAGGTTAAACTTGCTTAACAAGCAATTACAAAAAAAGCGGCTTAATGCCGCTTTAGATATTTTAATACTCTTATAAGGTAGGCACTAAGATAATTTCGCCCTGAGATACTTTCATATCTAATGGCAATTTGCTCAGTAATGCTAACTTAGGATCGTTCATATTTAACTTATAGACAGGGTTAACGGCTAAAAATCCGTTGATCACTTGCATTGCCTGATCATCTAATAAGTTTAAGCTTCCCTTAAAACCTGCTGTATCGATTGTAGTATCAACCAGTTTTACATTACGTAAAAAGACCGCTTTTTTCTCGCTGTCATAAAATGGGCTACCTTCAATTTGCAGCTTCAAGCGTACTGGATATTTAAGCGCAAAGGCTTTAATAATAGCGCTTGAATCGGCTCCTAACACTACCACATCACGCTTATCTGGGCCTACATTTACACTTAGGTCATTTACCGCAAAATCAACAGGTAAGCCCATTAATTTAATTTGCTCACTCAATTTTGGTAATTGATCAGCAAGGGCTGCTTCAATTTCTGAATTGGTAAACGAGTACACAGACATACCTTGATTTGTACTTTTACATGCACCTAAAAATAAGCAGGTAAGTAATAATAAAATTCTCATTGTTTCCCTCAAAAAACACGGAAAAAAACCGCTATAAAAAGCGGTTTTATTCGTTAAATTGCAAATATTGCTTTAAGCCTTGCTAGTGTGTCAGCAGAAACTGAACCCTCACTGACTGCAAGTAATTGCTTTAAGTAATAATAAACATCGGCTTTTTCACCACGGTGTTTATCATCTAACATCGCAACTTGTTCTGTCATACGTAACTGACTATCAGCAGACTCAACACCTGCAAGAATCTCGATACGTGTTAAGAGCTGCTCAGCAGTTAAGCTAGTCGTTAATGAAGCTTGGAATTGCGACGGAAGCTCACTGCTGTTCTCAAGAGCTGCAAACAAAGCCGTTAACTTAGACTGCTCTGCTTGCTTACTAATAACCTTCGTTTTTTCGCTAATTGCTGACTCTAACTGAGCCACTCGAGCAGACAACGCTTTTGAGTACTCAAGTCCTGCCAATTTCACCGTTAAATCTTTAAGCTGTGCAAGATGCACTACACTCTCAAGGGCAGTTTCAAGTTCAGTTAACTGCTCAGCTACAACTTCATCATTTTGCTGTTGTACTTGTTTTTGCTGTTCAAACTCAGCACTACGCTTGGCAAATGTGTCGTCGTTAACACGTCTGAATTGTTGCCATAAGGTGTTTTCAGCTTTCATTCCCGCAAAGCCAATTGTTTGCCAAGTTTGTTGCAATGCTTTGAGCTCTTGACACGCAGCAGCCAAATCATCACTTTGAGATAATAGTGTTGCTTGTTCTACAAGTGCGGCTTTTTGCTCAGCATTTGCTTTATGAAACGCAACTAATTGGCCTTGTACTTGTGATTGCGCAGCTTTGAATTGCGCTTGTAGTTCACGGTATGTTTTAGGGTCGACGTTACCTGCAGAACGCCACGCTTTAACAACACGGTTAAACTTACTTTCAAACTGTTTCCAATCAAATTCACCAGATTCAGTATCAAGTTCATTGAGTTGCTGCATTTGCGCAATAATATCAACACGCTGTGCTTTAGCTTGCTCACGTTGCTGCTCTTGCTCTGCAAAATACTCGCGACATGGGGCAAACAATAGTTCAATCTGTTGATCGAATAACTCACCTTGCTGTTTCTCTGCATCCGTATCTAAACGACCTAATTCATTCCAACGACGACGTAACTGTTTAACTTGTTCAGCACGTTGTTTAGGGTCTGTACACTCGATTGCAGCAAGTTCATTGACTTCAGCAAGTAATGCATCACGCTTTGGCGCTGATGCATATTTTTGCCAATCTTTTGCTTCTGCTAATTGGGCTTCTAAATCGGCTTTTAGGCTATTTAATGGCTGTTTATAGTAATCTGTAAGTGTGTCGTATAACTCTTCAAAGCCTTTAAACACACCAAACGCCACATTGAAACGGCCTTGTTCAATCAAACGCTTCACATCACGGGCTTTGCGTTTTGCTGTTTGTTGATTCTTTTCAAACTTATTTGTCAGCGGTGCCATTGCTTGCTGCCAGCTGTTTACTGCTTCAGCTAAATTTGCTTTAAAGCGACCTTGTAAACGACTCGGAATACTTGCTAGTTTTTTGCGAGCCACTTTTTGCTGTTGTTCAAACTGCTGTTTTAAGCCATCAAACTCATTTTCGTCTTCAGTCGTGGTAATCGCTTTTAAGGCATCAAACGCAGCTTTAAACTCTGCAATAGCGGTAACAAGTTGTGGTAATTGCTCAACTTGCTTAAATAGATTTGACAAGTGCTGTTTAACATCACGGACATTTTGATTATCAACTAAGTTTGCAGCCAAAGTATCTTTTGCTTCTGCAACTTTAGCCTCAAGCCAATCTTGCTGAATTTGCTCTGGCGTTTCTAAACCTAATTGCAATGCGTTTTCAATTTCTTCGCCAATAGCTTCAAGGGTTGCAAGGGCTAGTACCTGACGCTGTTGCTCAGCTAATGCTTGCTGCATTGCTTCATGCTCTTTGCTTAGTGTTGCAATGTGAGCTTCAAGCTTTTGGGTAATCGTAGAGTATTTTTTATCAAGGACGCTTACTTGCTCATCACTGAGCCATTTTAACTCGATTGCTTGCCACTGTTGTAATAGCTCAGCATGTTGCAGCGATACTAGCTGAAAATCATTTTTATCACGAAGCGCATTCAATTTCGCCAATATAACGCGAGTATCAGCTTCGACTTTTGCAGGCATTTCTACTGCTAAACGCTCATTCTCAAGATGAGCCGCAAGTTGTGTATGCGCTTCACCTTTTGCATGTTTTAGTAGTGGCTTGGCAAGTTGGTGGTTAATGACAAGCTCAACAAGTTGCAATTGTAGCTCTTCGCGGCCTTCTTTAAAGGCTTTATCAATTAGGCTTGGGTTTGCTAAACGTTTTAATAATTTAACACGAACTTGAATTTCTTTTTCTGCAAATGCTAGCTTTTCAAGGGTTTTCACTGGCGCATAACGCTCAATAAACTCGTTTTTAATACTCGCGTCAAGTTTGCTATCAGTATTCAAAACCGCTTGATTAATGTGCTGCTCTGCAATTTCTTTAAGTGCTTGGTCTTGCTTGTATACTTGCCACCATAAAACAAGATCGTTCACTTTATTCAAGGCTTTTTTACGGATCTCAGCGGAGCTATCTTCAAGGGCAATACTATTTAAGATGCTAAGATCACGTTCTGTATCAAGGCGTTCAACTGCTGCTAAACGAACCTGACTTTTAGGGTGTTTCCATTTTGGAGTAAACAGGTGTTTAAAGATCATTTTCACTAAACCTAGCTATTTCATTTTCTGATGCGAATTCTTTTTGCAATTGAGCTTTACTCTTTTGCACCATTTCACCATTTGCGCCAATGGTAAACTGCTCATTGGTTTGCGAAACTTTAGCTTGGTAAAGCATCACGAGTTGAACTGTTTGTTGTTTTTGCTCTTCTGATAATGGAGTGCCATCAGGCCATTTACCTGTAGACGCACCATACTGAAGACGTTCAAATACTTCCGGGGTGATATTTTTAACAATATGATCAATATTCATGCTACTTTTTCTTTTTTAAAACAACTAAATAGATACGGCACACTATATACCATACAAAACCTACTGCCATTGCTGTCGAATAGGCATACCACTCAATAGACTCTGTTTCTGGATGCATAAAGTAATAACAGAAAAAGCCACCTAAAAATAATATCAGTGCGAGGAAAGACTGATTCATAAACTTTTGCTGTCTACGAATACGCGTTTCTTTTTGCATTTGCTGCAACTGCTCATTGCTTAGATCGGTGACTTGGCATTCACAATGCGGGCATTGTTTATGTTTGTCAGATATTGATTTTGCACATTGCGGGCAACTAATAATCGCCATATCTTTCTCCATACTACGCATAAAAAAGGCGCCTTTAGGCGCCCTTTATTGTACTTGTTTTATGAGTCGATGTCTTATTTGAATTTCATTCATTTGTGAAGATTCGAAAACCTGTACAACTAAATTCACGACAAATACTCAAAAAGCTGATTTATTGTTTCTGTTTCGCCTTTTCAGCTAGACGCTTTTCCCAAAAAGTCGCATTTTTAATGCCTAATTTAACTGGGTCAAAGGTGATTTCACCACCCGCTTTCTTTTGGTCTTCATAATCTCGTAAACAATTAAGAGCAGGTTTGGCAACAAAGAAAATAGCTAAAATACCCACGATGTTGATCCACGCCATTAAGCCAACACCAATATCACCGATATTCCAGATATAGCCTGAGCTATTTACCATACCGTAAGCCACCATAAACATAATGACGAACTTCACAACAACCAGTGGAATATTACCTTTAAAATAACGGTTTAAATAAGCAACGTTAGTTTCAGCAATATAGTAATAAGCAAGAATGGTTGTAAATGCAAAGAAGAATAAAGCAATACCAACAAACGCTTCACCAAAACCGCCAAATACACTAAACAGTGCCATCTGAGTAAAGGCTGCTGAGCCTACTTCAGTTGCAGCATCAACATTTTGTACAATAAATTGACCCGCAGGTAACTCACCCACAATATTGTATTGTTTAGTGATTAGAATCATTAGCGCTGTTGCTGTACAAACGAAAATAGTATCAACATAAACAGAGAATGCTTGCACTAAGCCTTGTTGAGCTGGGTGGTCTACTTCAGCTGCAGATGCTGCATGCGGACCCGTACCTTGGCCTGCTTCGTTTGAATAGATACCACGTTTAACACCCCAACCAATCGCAGCACCAAAACCTGCTTGCGCAGTGAATGCATCAGATAAGATCATTGAGAAAATGCCTGGCACTTTATCTAAGTTTAAGAACACCACGATTAAAGCTAACACGATGTAACCTAGCGCCATAAATGGCACCACAATTTGTGTGAAGTTTGCGATACGTTTTATGCCACCGAAGATGATAAACGCAAGTACAATTAAAATGATTGCAAGAGCAACTAGCTTAAAGCTACCTACTTCACCAAAACTGGTGCTAACCAATGTGCCTTCACCGAAGACTTGTGTGAATGCATTACCCACTGCGTTTGCTTGTACGCCAGGTAAGAAAACACCACAAGCAATAATAGCGGATAGAGCAAATAACACTGCAAGCCACTTTTGTTGTAAACATCTGTCGAAGTAATAAGCAGGGCCACCTCGATACTGACCATCTTCTTCTGACTTATAAATTTGACCTAGCGTTGATTCTGCATATGCAGTACTTGCGCCTAAAAATGCGACAATCCACATCCAAAAAATCGCACCTGGACCACCAAAGCCGATCGCAGCAGCAACCCCGGCAATATTACCAACACCAACACGGCCCGATAATGAAACAGCCAGAGCTTGGAATGATGAAATTCCTGTATCTGAGTTATTAGAACTTAGCAATAACTTACACATTTCTTTGAAATGTCGAACTTGCGCGAAACGGGTTAAAACGGAATAAAACAGGCCTGCACCTAGACATAAGTAAATGAGTGCACTACTCCAAATTACGTCATTGACGGCGCTTACAAAAGCTTCCATGGATATCCTCTATAATTATATTTTTTATTGATAGTTACGATGCTCTGCGTTAGCGAATGAGAATGCGCGACATAATGATCTGAGAATTAATCAAAAATAATCTTCTCTCAGCTAGATGTACTGAATATTAACTTAAACAACCTAACTTTGTTAACAGTTAATTTTCAATATGACAAATGTGCTTTGTATTAGTCAACCAAAAAAAACGGGCATCAATCTGATTGATACCCGCAAAATTTGCTTAATGTTGTTATCTTAATTTATCAACAACGTTAACAATAGCCGCTAACGTATCTTGACCAAACTGATATGAACGACGGTCAGACCAGCCGTAATCAGGGTCTGGTAAATCATCGTTATCTTTAAATGGCATTTCTACCGTATACGCTAATGCATTAAACTCATGCGCTACAGCTGAAGAACCTACCGTTAGGTTAGCCTGACCTGGCTCATCTTTTGGATAACCGTGTTCGTCTTGGAACTCAGGCGTTACAGTTAAAAGCGCAGCTTTAAAGCTATCTTCTAACTCTTTTAAACGATCATCGTAACCCGGAATACCTTCGCTACCCGCAACAAAGTTATAAGGAATCGCTTCGTCGCCATGAATATCTAAGTGCATATCAAGGCCCGTTTCACGCATTTTGTTAAGCACTAAAAATACTTCAGGGCTATTTTCCATGCTTGGTGTTTGCCATTCACGGTTCAAGTTAACGCCTTTAGCGTTAGTACGTAAGTGACCGCGCACACTGCCATCAGGGTTCATGTTTGGCACAATATAGAATACTGCTTTAGATAATAGTGCCGCTGCATGTGGGTCTTCGTCATCAAGTAATTTATGAAGTAAACCTTCAACATACCACTCAGCCATTGTTTCACCTGGGTGCTGACGTGCGGTGATCCAGATTTTTTTCTTTTCACTGCTAGGAATACCGACACGTAATACACTCATGTCACGACCATCAAGTGTTTCACCTAAAGTTTCTAGTTCACACGCATGCTGGCTTTGTGCCCATGCTAATAAATCAAGGTGACGGTCATAGCTATATGGTGCGAAATAAGCAAAATACATGCTGCTGCACTCAGGCTCAACTTCAAATGATAATGTACCGTTTGCATATTCAGATGGAACACGGAACCAAGTTTGACGATCGTATGATGCAACCGCATGATAACCATCCCAGCCATCAGGATACGCTGAGTTTTCTAGGTTATTAATGTGTAATTTATGGTTTTGAAACGCGGTTGTTTCAAGACGAAAGTGAAACCACTGGAAAAAATCAGACTGATTGTCTTTATTAATTTCTAATTGAATATTCAGTGGATCAACGGCTTCAATAACCTTGATATTACCACTATCAAAATTGCTGGTGATTTTCATTCTATAAACCTATTGGTTAAAAATAATTCTTAGCTATTCGTTTGTAAGTTAAGAATTAAGTCAACGCCCTATCGTTAGAACGTTTCGTTAGTAATATGGTGTAGACCCTTAACAGCCTACCACATGCTGAAAATTTGCAAAAACTTTCACGACTAAAAAAAGCCAGCATAATGCTGGCTTCTAGATTCTTTATAGCTTAGGTATTAGCGAGGTAAACTTGGGAAAGTTACTTCAGCCATATCACGCATACAACGTACTACCTGACAGCTATAACCAAACTCATTATCGTACCAAACATAAAGAACAACACGGTTGTCATCTACGATAGTCGCTTGTGAGTCAACAACACCAGCGTAACGGCTACCCACTAAGTCAGTAGATACGATTTCTGTAGACGCTGTGTAATCGATTTGGTCACGAAGGTCTGAGTAAAGTGCTGTTTCACGTAAGAACGCATTTAGCTCTTCGACTGTAGTGCCTTTTTCAAGGTTTAAGTTCAAGATTGCCATTGATACGTTTGGTGTAGGAACACGGATAGCGTTACCTGTAAGTTTACCTTCAAGCTCAGGTAAAGCTTTAGAAACCGCTTTTGCAGCACCCGTAGACGTGATAACCATGTTAAGTGCAGCAGCACGACCACGGCGCTCAGCTTTGTGGTAGTTATCAATTAAGTTTTGGTCATTGGTATACGAGTGAACAGTTTCAACGTGACCATTCTTGATACCGAACTTATCGTTAAGCGCTTTTAACGTTGGGGTAATAGCATTGGTTGTACAGCTTGCTGCACAGACAATTTTATCTTCAGGTTTGATATCTTGGTTGTTTACACCGTAAACGATGTTCTTGATGTTGCCTTTAGCTGGTGCAGTTAATAATACTTTTGCTGCGCCTTTTGCTTCTAAGTGCTGACCAAGGCCTGCTTCGTCTTTCCAGATACCTGTGTTATCAACAACAAGTGCATTCTCGATGCCGTAAGCTGTGTAATCAACTTCGCTTGGTGAGTTAGCGTAGATAACTTGAATGTAGCTACCGTTAGCTTTAATTGCATTACGCTCTTTATCAATTGTGATTGAGCCATTGAATGGACCGTGGATAGAGTCACGACGAAGTAAGCTTGCACGCTTTTCTAGGTCGCCGTCTTTACCGCCACGCACAACGATTGCACGTAAACGTAGGTCTGCATAAGGACCTGACTTTTCGATTAATAGACGCGCTAATAAACGACCAATACGACCAAAACCGTACAACACAACATCACGTGGTTCTTTACGCTCTGAGTTTGCGATTTCTGCAAGTTCGTCAGTTAAGTACTCTTCAACTGAACGACCTTTTGCAGCATCGTTAAACAAATAACCATACGCTAGTTTACCAATATCGATACGTGCAGAATTTAAATCCATTTTGCTAATTGCTTCTAAGAAAGGGAAGCTTTCACGTAAACGTAGTTTTGTACCTTCAAACTGAGCAACTGTTTTGTGCGCTTTGATGATATCGATTGTACTGGCATTAACGAGAGGACGGCCATATACAGCGATTTCGATACCACGATTACGGTAAAGTCTACCAATGATTGGTTGCATACTTTCTGCGTAATCTTGACGTTCTTGCCAGCTGCTTGTGTATTCTAACTCGTGAGATGAGGTCATTTTTTTTACCTAATTAAACAATTTTGAACGGATAGCCTTTGAAAATGTGTTGTGATTTGAGAGCAACACATCTTAGGCACGGCTATTCTAATTTAAACTCAAATGATTCTCCACTGTTACAGAACAATTCATTGCGCTAGAATAAAGTCGTAATTATTAAGTCGAGGTTAAGGAATGTTATTAAGAGCAAGCGTGTTGCTTGGTTTATTGGCGTTAACGGGATGTGAAGATCCGCTTACACTGGCAAAGGTATGCGAAGAGACTCCTGGCTTTTGCAGTGATTTAAATAAAGACAGTCACTGTAAAGAGCAACGTGCCGAGGTCATCATTCAGCGATATGTTGAATATAAGTCACCAACAGACGAAAACAAATACCAGTTATTAAAAGATTTCGAGAAATACGATCAGTGTGTATCGCTCGCTGCCAAAATTGAGCATATAAAACTAAAAGAAAAAACCACTTCTCGTGTTGAAGGTCATTTAACCAGTATTAAAGAGATGACACGTATCTTCCAAGATACAAAAAACACAAATCATCCAGGTTTGTTGTATTACCATTGGTCACGTAATAACGACCAATCAGCGTTAACGAAACTTCTCACCCTTGAAGAAAAACAAGATAAGCGCGTAACTGAAGATGCAGAAATGCAGTTTTTCTTAGCAAGCTACTACGTTAAGTTTGATGATGAAAAAACCATTGACTTGCTTTACAAAACGCTAGAACTGAATAAAGCAGGTGAAACACCCAACCCTGAGATCTACCCTACACTTGTAAGCTTATTCTACAAACATGAAAAGTATAAGCATGCCTACACCTTTGCACGTGTAGCACAATTATCTGGGTATGAAGATGTCGATATTTTACCTATCGAGCATCAACTCGCTGCCGCAGGTAAAAGCCTGGACAGCTTAGATGATTTAGCGCAAAAAACCTACGATAGCATCCAAGCGGGTAGCTTCGTATCACCACGCGGGTTTTAATAAATTCGCTAGTGCAGTGCTTAGACAAATAAAAAAGGCAGCTAACGCTGCCTTTTCTTATTTTGCTTTGCTTGTGCCAACTTCTACACGAGTTTTTAGCTTTTGACCTGGTCTAAAAGTCACTACTCGGCGTGCCGAAATAGGGATGTCTTCACCTGTTTTCGGATTGCGACCTGGACGTTCTTTCTTATCTCGAAGATCAAAGTTACCAAATCCAGAGAGCTTTACTTGCTCGCCTTTTTCTAGCGCTGAGCGGATTTCTTCAAAAAACGCTTCAACTAAATCTTTGGCATCTTTTTTATTGATCCCGAGTTTTTCAAATAGGTGTTCAGCTATGTCGGCTTTAGTAAGCGCCATATCTAGTCCCTCAACGATGCGTTAAATTGTTCGGCCAATGCGGCCACCACATTATCAACTACTTGATTGATATCTTTCTCTTCGAGCGTTCTATCAACCGCTTGCAGTGTTAGAGCAATCGCCAAACTCTTATAATTTGGCTCAATACCTTTGCCCTTATACACATCGAATAAGTTTAGGTCAACCAATTGATTTCCGCCAACTTTTTCTATTACATTTAAAATATCACCAGATTTTACGTGATCTTTCACTAAAATCGCGATATCACGGCGGTTTGACGGGAATTTCGAGACCGTTACCGCTTCTGGTAATTTTCTTTTTTCAAGGGCTGACATTTCGATTTCAAATACAAAGGCTGTGTTATTGATATCTAGTAACTTTTGCACTTGTGGGTGCACAGCACCAAAAAACCCTACTTTTTTACCATCAACATAAATAACTGCTGATTGACCTGGGTGTAAGCCATCAGACTGCTCTGCTTTTATCTCAAAGCGTGCAATATCGTTGCTAATTGCTAAAAGTGCTTCAACATCGCCTTTTAAGTCATAAAAATCAACGCTACGCTTTTCTTGAACCCAATGTTCGCCGTGTGCAAGTCCAGAGATTACACCACCAATGACAGCAATTTGGTTTACGCCGTTTTCAGCATTCTCGTCACGTAAGAATTTTAAGCCATGCTCAAATAAACGTACACGTGGTTGTTGACGGTTTTGGTTGTACACTAACGATGCTAATAGACCCGGCATTAAGCTCACACGCATTGCTGACATTTCAACTGAAATTGGGTGAGGTAATACAAGCGCATCACTTTGTGGATGTAAAATTGCTTGTGCTTTTGGATCAACGAAGCTGTAGGTAATTGCTTCTTGGTAACCACGTGTTACAAGCGTATTGCGGAATTTAGTTACCGCAACATGTGACTCGTCATGGTTAGTCATTTTTAATTTAGCTGTTGGTGCAACGTTTGGAATGCTGTTATAGCCGTAAACACGTGCAACTTCTTCAATTAAGTCTTCTTCGATACGAATATCAAAACGATAGCTAGGTACGTCAGCGCTCCATACACCATCAACAATTTTCACATCTAGACCCAAGCGCGTTAGGATGTCAGTGACTTTTGCATCATCAATATGATGACCAATTACACGGTCTAAACGTTCACGACGTAAACGTACTTCTGTCACTTTTGGTAATTTATCAGTTGCTACTGCTTCAACAACAGGGCCTGCTTCACCGCCAACAATCTCTAGAAGTAATGCTGTAGCACGTTCCATCGCATCTTTTTGTAGCGCAAAATCTACACCACGCTCGTAGCGGTGTGATGCATCCGTGTGCAAGCCGTAGCTACGTGCTTGACCAGCAATCGCTACCGGGTTAAAGAAGGCACTTTCTAATAAAATATCTGACGTTGACTCAGTCACACCTGACTTTTCACCACCAAAAATACCCGCAATAGCAAGTGCTTTATTGTGATCAGCAATAACAAGTGTAGATTCGTTTAGTTTCGCCGTATTGCCATCAAGAAGAACGATTTCTTCGCCAGCATTAGCGCTGCGAACTTTAATACCACCTTCAATCGCATTTAAATCAAATGCGTGCATTGGGTGACCAAGCTCTAATAACACGTAGTTTGTAACATCAACTACTGGGTCAATTGAACGAATTCCACTGCGACGAAGTTTTTCTACCATCCAAAGCGGTGTTTCTGCATCAAGGTTAATACCTTTGATTACACGACCTAGATAACGAGGACAGGCATCATCATTAACAAGTTCAATGGATACTTTATCTTCAATCGTCGCCGCAACAGGGGCAATCTCAAGATTGTTAACATCAATACTGTTCAGTACACCTACCTCGCGCGCTAGACCTTTAATACCTAAACAGTCACCACGGTTTGGTGTTAGGTCAACATCAATAATGTTGTCGTCTAGGCTTAAGTACTCGCGTAAGTCAGTGCCGATTGGTGCATCACTTGGTAGTTCCATGATGCCATCACCTTCTTCGCTGATACCTAACTCAACGAATGCGCACAGCATACCGTGAGATGGTTGCCCACGAAGCTTGGCTTTTTTGATTTTGAAGTCACCCGGTAATACAGCGCCAACTGTCGCAACAGCTACTTTTAAACCTTGACGACAATTAGGTGCACCACAAACGATATCAAGTAGCTCATCACCACCTACGTTTACTTTAGTTACACGTAATTTATCAGCATCAGGGTGTTGACCACACTCAACCACTTCACCAACTACAACGCCTGTAAACTCTGCTGCTGCAGGCTCAACACCGTCAACTTCAAGACCAGCCATTGATAACTGTTCCGAAAGAGCCTGTGTGTCGATTGCTGGGTTAACCCACTCTCTTAACCACTTTTCACTAAATTTCATTTTATATCTTCACTCTTAACGGAACTGGTTTAGGAATTTTAAATCGTTTTCGAAAAATGCACGTAAGTCGTTTACGCCGTAACGCAACATAGTCAAGCGCTCAACACCCATACCAAATGCGAAGCCTGTGTATTTTTCTGGATCAATACCCACTGATTTAAGAACGTTAGGGTGAACCATGCCACAGCCTAATACCTCTAACCACTTGCCGTTTTTACCCATAACATCAACCTCAGCTGATGGCTCAGTAAACGGGAAATATGAAGGACGGAAACGGATTTCCATATCTTCTTCAAAGAAGTTACGTAAGAAATCGTGCAAAATACCTTTTAACTCAGTGAAGCTTACATCTGTATCAACCATTAAGCCTTCCACTTGGTGGAACATTGGCGTGTGAGTTTGGTCATAATCGTTACGATAAACACGACCTGGAGAAATGATGCGCAATGGTGGCTGCTCAGTTTCCATAGTACGGATTTGTACACCACTGGTTTGTGTACGAAGCACAAGCTTAGGGTTGAAATAGAAAGTATCGTGATCAGCACGCGCAGGATGGTGCTCAGGAATATTTAGCGCATCGAAGTTATGAAAATCATCCTCAACTTCTGGGCCTGATTTAACCGCAAAACCTAACTCACCAAAAAAGCTTTCAATACGTTCAATTGTACGAGTTACTGGGTGTAAGCCACCTGTTGGCATAACACGACCCGGTAAAGTTACGTCGATCGTTTCTGCAGCTAGTTTCTCTTCAAGAGCCTTACTTGCTAGTAACTCACGCTTTTCGTTAATGGCTGTTTGTACTTCTTGTTTTGCTTGGTTAATCACTTGACCCGCTTCTTTACGCTCTTCAGGGGCAATCTTGCCTAGCGTTTTAAGTAAGTTGGTGATTTCACCTTTTTTACCAAGGTAATTAACCCTGATATCTTCTAACTGCGCGATTTCATTCGCACTGGCAACTGCCTCAAGTGCTTGCGCTAAAATATTTTCTAAGTTCATTGAGTACCTGGTCTTTCACAGAAGGATTTTGTAATAGCTAATGATAACTGAAAGCAAGGACTAGATTCTAGCCCTACTAAAGCTTTAACGTTGATTTTATAAAGGGAATTGTTAATTTTCTTTGTGCGGCCATCGAGGCATGGTCGAGTTTGTCTAAAACATCGAGTAAAGCGCGCATATCACGGCTTAATCGCGTTAATAAAAAGCGCGCGCATTCATCGGTCAGTTCAAGGCCACGCATGTGAGCGCGGCGTACAAGTGCCTCTGCTTTATCATCATCACTCATTGAGCGAATTTGTAATGTGGTACCCCATTTTAGTCGAGATACTAAGTCTGGTAAGTTTATATGCAACATATCAGGCAATAGATCGGCTGTTACAACAAGATATTTACCAGGCTCGTTAAAGCGATTAAAAAAGTTAAATAGCCCCTTCTCCCATGCATCATTCCCTGCCACTAAGTGCACGTCATCGATACATAAAACGTCAAGGTTTTCGAGGCCTTCGAGTACCACAGGGCCAAAATCAATCACCTCACGCATCGATAGTAACATCGTTGATAAACCATGCTCTTGAGCGTGAATACAAGTCGCGTATAAGAGATGGGATTTACCAGAATCACCTAGGCCGCATAGGTAGGTATATTGAAACTTATTATTGAGCTTTGTGAACGCATCTTTAAGATGACTCACTTCAAGTGAGTTCTCACCACCAAAGTAAGATGTAAATGTTTCATCATCGGGTAATGTAACCGGTAATGCCATTTGCATAGGTTCTTGCACGTGTTTTAAAGCCCTTGCCACTGATATTCTAACTCATCACCTGTTACCACCTGATAAAAATCACGAGGATCTTGATAAGCTTTAAAGGCACTGTCTAACTCGAGAGCTTTTCTGAAATCATTCATACTGCCAGTATGATTTACAGTAAACTGTACAGTATCAGGTTTTCGGATAGTGATTTCAGCTCGAGTTACAACACTTAAACTTTCTAAACGGCGTTTTGCAAGTTCAATATCTACAAAGTTATCAATACCTTTTAGGTAAAATGTTGCAGTTGCAAGCTGGCCAATCATGGTAGGGTCAATAGCATACTCTTGTGCCAAACCGCCCGCTAAATTATCGACCATATCTGCAACAATTTGTTGCTTATCACCAACTAATCGATTTGTTTCAAATAATTCTGCATTTGTAAAACGCCAATCAAGCACCCAAGTTTCAGAATCTTGCTGCTGATACATTCGAGCTGTGATACTACGCTCTGCACTGTAACGACTTGATGCTTGCTCTACTGGTTCAGAAAAATTTCCCCATACTTCGGGTATGCCAACAATAGAACGATCTTGCAAATCAAGTAATGGCACAACCACAGGCAAGCCACGTCTGTCTGCCTTATCATAGATTAATTGCTCAAGTTGTGGGTAACTTTCTTGCGTAACGAGCTCACGTCGCCAATTATCTTCTATAGCTAACCAGATAGCTACTAGCGGGCGTCGTGTTCCCCATAAAGGCAGATTTAAATCCTTTATTAGTGCATTAATTTTATTAGCTTCAAACTTAACAACCAAGTTCAAAGTACCATCTGGCTTTTCATCATATTCAAACTTAAGCATATAGTCTGAAATATCGCGGGTACGCTCTTTGGCAACAGGATTTTGATCTGCTGATGTATCACCCGTCACTTTAACCAATACATTAAGAAGTGCTTCACGACTAGCAGATAATCGAGCATCTCGCGATTTATCAGCAACTTTCAGAGTATCTTGGTATAGATTAGTCACCTCAACTGCAAAAGTTGAAACACTAGAAAAAAATAATAATAAACAAATAAGTAATCTAGACACAGGCCATTAATTCTTGCTTTTAAACTGGTTTGATCCTAAATCAAAGCCATAAACAAAGCAAAGTTAATTTAATGAACGGGAGATGAGTAAGTGATGAGTTAGTTAACGAGTAGCGAGAGTAACGTTTAAAGCCTGACGTAGGTTGAACAGGGCACCTGATGTGGATAGCTTAAACGCAAAAAAGCCCGATTCTTTCGAATCGGGCTTTCTTTAATTTGGAGCCTGGCGATGTCCTACTTTCACATGGCAAATGCCACACTATCATCGGCGCTGTTTCGTTTCACTACTGAGTTCGGCATGGGGTCAGGTGGGTCCAAAACGCTATTGTCACCAAGCAAAAGGCGTGGAAAGGATTCTCGACAAAGCGCGTAGCGCTTACGAGTCCTTTGCGCAAGGTGAACTGATTTCGCATTAAGTGCTGCGGTTCACCCTACATAAATCTGGAATTCTGATATTAAGTAAATGTCTACTTTAGTGTCTTAACTTCTGTCTGTTACGCTGTCATAAAACGCGTTTGGCGTTGTATGGTTAAGCCTCACGGGTAATTAGTACAGGTTAGCTTAATGGCTCGCACCACTTCCACACCCTGCCTATCAACGTTGTAGTCTTCAACGGCCCTTCAGAGACTTTAAAAGTCTAGTGAGAACTCATCTCGAGGCCTGCTTCGCGCTTAGATGCTTTCAGCGCTTATCAGTTCCGAACGTAGCTACCGGGCAGTGCCATTGGCATGACAACCCGAACACCAGCGGTTCGTTCACTCCGGTCCTCTCGTACTAGGAGCAACCCCTCTCAATTCTCAAACGCCCACGGCAGATAGGGACCGAACTGTCTCACGACGTTCTAAACCCAGCTCGCGTACCACTTTAAATGGCGAACAGCCATACCCTTGGGACCGACTTCAGCCCCAGGATGTGATGAGCCGACATCGAGGTGCCAAACACCGCCGTCGATATGAACTCTTGGGCGGTATCAGCCTGTTATCCCCGGAGTACCTTTTATCCGTTGAGCGATGGCCCTTCCATTCAGAACCACCGGATCACTATGACCTACTTTCGTACCTGCTCGACGTGTCTGTCTCGCAGTTAAGCTGGCTTCTACCATTACACTAACCGTACGATGTCCGACCGTACTTAGCCAACCTTCGTGCTCCTCCGTTACTCTTTGGGAGGAGACCGCCCCAGTCAAACTACCCACCAGGCACTGTCCGTAACCCCGATTAGGGGCCAACGTTAGAACATCAACACTACAAGGGTGGTATTTCAAGGACGGCTCCACAAA